>CAVEOW010000024.1:7088-9553 GCA_963617295.1 bacterium
AATACATCAAATTTTGTTTCAACATTGAAAACACTAAAAATATAAATGATGTTTTATTGTATTCTTTTTCATTATTTGAAATTTCAATAATATCTTTAGGGGTTATAAATGAAACGTTATCTAAAAATAATAAGCCAATTCTCTCTCCCCTTGATTGAGTTGCAGATAAAGTTTCCATATATTTTTTAATATTTTCGTTATGTTCTTTTTGAAACTCTTTTTTGTATATAATTTTGCCATTTGTAATAACCATGTGATAGTTATCATCTTTAAAAATTATTTCGTTAAAATTAAATTTATTAATTGATTGTACTTTATAATGCTTGGATAAATCAGCATATCTTAAAAATTTATCTTTGTCATAATAAGTCAATAAAAGAATATCACCATATTTAACCGGAGAATATTTTATAAGCTCAACAGCGGCTCTGTTACCCTCTTTTCTCTCCATTTTAGGAGTACTGTTCGGAGCAAATATCAAATATGCCAAACATAAAATTATATATGCAAATGCTATTATTTTTAAATTATTGTTTTTTAACAGTTTATATAATCCGCAAGAAAGAATAACAATAATAACAGGATAAATTTCAATAGTATATTTTGTAATTAATACCATTTTTCCTATGATGGCAAGTAATAAAGTTACAAGAAAGAAAGCTAATGCACTATATAATGCAAAATTAAGCTTTTTATCATTTTCTTTTAAACAGTAAAAAATCGAGAATATAGCAAAAATTAAAGGAATAATTCCGAAAAACAAAAATGAGTTATTAACTTTATCCTCGACAAACAGAAAATCAAAATAATTATTTGGAGTATTAATTATATTTGTTTGTATAGGAGTCAAGTAATCCGTAAATACAAAAAGTAATTTTGAAAATGAAAAGTTAGACCAAAATTGAGATAAATTTCCTGAAAAAGCTATTGATATCATCAATGGAACCAATAGCAAAACCACAATTAAAAACGGAGTAAAATATATAAGTTTTTCTTTTATAAATCTTTTTAAATCAAAATTTTTATTCTCTTTTGATAAATACAGAAATAAGAACAGTATATTAAATATACAAAAAACAATTCCCAGAGTGTGCGTAGCCGCAAGTAAAGCATTAAAAATAAAATATAAAATATAATCAATTTTACTATTCTTATTAATAATTTTTGCAAAATAATAAAATATCATTGTTGAAAATAAAAAGATTAAAGAATAAGGTCTTACTTCTTGAGCAAAGTAAATTAAAAACGAGTTTATAGCAGTAATAAAAGCAGTAAACATCGGAATTTTTTTATCAAAATACTCTCTTGCACAAACATATATGGCAGGAATAGCTAAGACTGACGGAAATACGGATGAAAACCTTAATGACATATCCGTATCAGGGAAAAACAACAACCAACATTTAATATACAAATAGTAAAACGGCATATGACAGTTAGAAAAAATGGCATTAACAGAATCTCTAAAACTTAATTTTTGAGCTATAAACCAACTTACATACTCGTCATTCCATAATCCTTCGGGCTTATCGAGGAACCAAACCCTAAAAGCCAAAGAAATCATTAATATTATAAATAGTTTAAAAAATGTATTGCTTTTCATGAAAATTCTTTATTACATGTTAATATAAATTATAATTATTTTATCACATTTTGGATTTAGAGTATGAAATTAATAATTCAGATACCTTGCTATAATGAAGAAGTTGCTCTTCCCGTAACTCTTTCACAATTGCCAACCCACATAGACGGCATAGATGAAATAGAAGTTCTGATATCGGATGATTTTAGTTCGGATAGAACAATTGAAATTGCTAAAGAATATGGCGTTAAACATATAGTGACAACAACTCACCACAGAGGATTAGCGAAAACATTCTTGTTTGGTCTGCAAAAAGCAATCGAAGAGGGTGCTGATATTATTGTAAATACTGATGCTGACAATCAATATTGTGCAGATGATATAGAAAAACTTGTTAAACCTATATTAGAAAAAAAAGCGGATATTGTTATCGGAGCAAGACCAATTAACGATATTAAAGAGTTTTCACCTCTTAAAAAGTTTTTGCAGTTCCTGGGTTCTAAAGTTGTCAGGTTGTTAAGTGCCACATCAACGATTGACGCTCCAAGCGGATTTAGAGCGTTTTCAAGAGATGCAGCTTTGTCAATAAATGTTTTTGATAATTACACATATACAATCGAAACCGTAATTCAATCAAAAACAAAAGGGTTACATATTATGTCCGTACCGATAAGAGTTAATTCGTGTTTCAGAAAATCAAGGCTTGTAAAAAATATTTTCACATATATAAGACGTAACTCTTTTACAATTTTAAGAATGTTTATTATATACAGACCATTTAGATTCTTTGCAATTATTGGCGGAGTAACTTTGTCGCTTGGTCTTTTATTACTGGGCAGATTTTTATATTTCTATTTATTTGATATGGGTAACGGTCATATTC
>CAVEOW010000025.1:0-9315 GCA_963617295.1 bacterium
ATTATATTCTATACAGTAACAAATACTTTTCTTGCTTCTTCTCTATCATCAAAATGAATTGTTTCATTTTTAAGAATTTGATAGTCCTCATGCCCTTTTCCTGCAATGACTATTACATCATCAAGGTTTGATATATTTTTTAAGAAACCGATAGCACGTCTTCTATCCGGTTCAACAAAAACTCTTTGAGTATCAACGGTTTTTATTCCTGCCATAATATCAGAAATAATAAGCTGCGGATCTTCACTTCTCGGGTTATCTGATGTAACAACAACTTTATCTGAAAGTTCATCAGCTATTTTCCCCATTTTCGGACGTTTTGTTGCATCTCTGTCCCCGCCGCAACCAAATAAACAAATTAAATTTGAAGTTTTTGGGGTCAATTCCCTTGCAGCTTTCAAAACATTTTCAAGCCCATCGGGAGTGTGTGCATAATCAACAATCACCATTGGTTTTTTGCAGACAATTTCAAATCTGCCTGCAACGCTTTTTGTATTCTCCAATGCTTTAATTATAACTTTATAATCTATTCCCGTTGAAAGAGCTGCCGCAAAGGCTGCAAGTGCATTATAAACGCTGAACATTCCGTTTAAATGCAAGTTCATTTTTTCTTTCTTGCCGTTAAAACATACTGTTAACTTTGCTCCGTCAACAGAAAAATTAATATCTTCCGCTTTAACATCCGCATCTTTTTTTATGCCGTAAGTTAAAACTCTTACTCCTTGCGGAATAACCGATAAGAAACGTTGGGCGTATTCATCATCAATATTAATAACTGCGAAAGCACCTTTCTTCAAATTCTCAAACAAAATAGCTTTTGCAAGAAAATAATTATTCATTGTAATATGGTAATCCAAGTGGTCTTGGGTTAAGTTTGTGAATACTGCACCGTCAAAATCACAACATCCGACCCTCTTTTGCTCCAATGAATGTGAACTTACTTCCATTGCAACATTTTTAATTCCGTCATCTGCCATTAAACGTAAATCTCTTTGAAGTTCAGGCGGTTGAGGAGTTGTATGTTTCGCATCTTTGTATGAATCTTGGCTTGAAAGTTTAAATCCAAGAGTCCCGATTAATGCACATTTTTCATTATTTTCTTCAAGAATTCTTTGTATTAAGTGTGTTACGGTGGTTTTTCCGTTCGTACCCGTTACACCAATCAGATTGATTTCTTTGGAGGGTTCATTATAAAAAGCCGCAGCAATATTTGCCATTGTTCTCTTTGTATCATTAACAATAATTTGAGGAACATTAATATCTGATTCACGCTCGCAAAAAAGAGCAACAGCACCTTTATCAACCGCACTTTGTGCAAAACTGTGAGAGTCAACATCCTCGCCTTTTATACAAATAAAGATATCACCCTTTTTCGTTGTTTTTGAGTTATAAGAGAGTCCCTTAACTTCAACATCTTCAAAGTTTACAGTTTTATAATCATTTAAAAGTCTGACTAAATTTTTTAATAACATATAAGTAACCTTTTTTATTACTATTCTACTACATTTTTATCGGGAGGAATATTTAATATTCTTGCACACTGGTTTGCAACCTCCTTAAATATAGGTGCAGCAACTGTATTACCCCAAACAGGCCCGCCTGCTGATGCCGAGTCAACTACAACATAAATTAATATTTGAGGATTTTTCGCAGGCAAGAACCCGACAACGGAAGCATATAAAGCATTTGAATATCCTTTTGCTTTTTCTTTCGGTTTTCTTGATGTACCTGTTTTTCCTGCTACGGTATATTTGTCTAAATTAATGTTAGATTTTGAATTTGCAACACTCTTTGTCAATAAGTTAGAAACAGCGTGTGCCGTTTCAGGTTTTAAGGCTTGAATTCTTTGAACTTTTTCTGCCTCTTCTTCGGGTGAATATTTTATTACATGCGGAGTTACTCTTACTCCGTCATTTGCAATTGCACTTACTGCTGAAATCATCTGCATTGCGGTAACGGAAGCACCATACCCGTATCCCATTGTTGCCTGTCTTGATTTATCCCAAGTAAATGCTTTCGGCAATAAACCCGTAGATTCACCCGCCAAATCTATACCGCTCTTTTTGCCTATTCCTAAGTTTGACAAGATAGTATAAAATTCTTGCGGCGACATCATCAACGCAATATTTGCACTGCCTACGTTGCTTGAATGCTCCAATAAATACACAAGATTAATCATCCCCGGATAAGGATGTTTGTTATAATCATAGTTTTGTACTGTCCAACTGCCAAGCTGCATTTTGCCCGTATCAAGAATTATTGAATTAGGATTGATTTTTCCGCTTTCGATACCTGCCGCAACCGTTAAAGTTTTAAATGTTGACCCCGGAGGATATACATCGGTTAAAGTCCAGTTTTTTAAATCAATTGCAGGTGTTTTTTTATAATTATTAGGATTATATCTCGGATAAACCGCATAACCTAATATTTCACCGTTTCTTGGATTCATAACAATAACCGCCCCTCTGGCAGCTTGTTTATTCGTAACCATTTTTAAAAGCTCACGCTCACAAACATGCTGTATAGCGGAATCAATTGTCAGAGTAACGGTTTTTCCGACTTGCGGAGTTGCTGCCAAAACAGGGTCTGTGTCGGCTTCATATATAATGTCCCCTCTCGGAGTTCTTTGAACGGGCTCTATTTTTTCAACGCTTTCAAGAGTAGATTTTGCAGTAAGTTCTACACCTGAAGCTGTCTGTGCATCAGGGTTATAGTACCCTATTATATGAGCTGCAAGTTCATCTTGCGGATAAATTCTCTCATTCTTTTTATCCAAACTTATTTCACGAAGCCCCAATTTTTTAATTTTTTCTGCAGTTTGTCTATCTACATCTTTTTTTAATAATATAACCGTAGCCCCTTTATTAATTGAATTTTCAATTGTTTTAGCAGGTAAATCCAAATAAGGGGATAATATTTCCGCTAATTCGGCAGGCTCATGGTCAAAATATTCTCTGTGAGCATAAAGATTATAAGAAGTAGTATCCGTAGCAAGACGAACACCGTTTCTGTCTAATATTTGCCCCCTCATAATGAAATTTCTTGAATATCTTTGGCTAAGTGCCTTTGCTTTATAATGACGGAAATCCAAAATTTGCAGAGAAAACAAATAAACAAAAGAAACAATAAAAAGGCATACTAAAATCAAATGTGCAATTTTAACACGACTTTCAACTACCTTTATAACTTCTTTTTCGTTTCTTTGACTCATCACAAAATCCCTATAGAAAGGGTATCACAGTTCCGCTTTCCAATCAATAAATTAATAGCCGATATTCCAAATATAATTAACAGGAACGCTATCAATTACAGGAGCGGTTGCAACGCTGACAGCAGGAACTTCCATAACTTTTTTTGCTATGTCTAAAGATGTTCCGCCTTGAATAATAGTATCTACCTTATTAAAGGAATGCATGTTATCAATTTTGCTTTGCAGTTCAATATTTTCATTATTTAGAGCAACAATTTCACGACCTAATTTGTTCATGTTGTTTTCACCGTCAGCAACAAAATAATAACTTAATGCTGACAAACAAATTAAAACCATAAGAAGACCGCATAAAACTTTGTTAATTTTTTCTATCGGAGATTTTTTAGTTGAAAATCCCGGAAATTTACCATATACAACGGATGGTTTTATCGGGCTTGAAACAGGTGCCGACTGTACATGCTGCCCGTATATGTATGTTGTATCAATATATCTTATTGAACCTCTGCTCAATGATGTCTCCCCTGATTATTATTTATTCTCTTATTCTTACTTATTTATTCGTTTGGCAATTCTTAGTTTTGCCGACCTTGAAGGCGGATTGATTTTTATTTCTTCTTCACTCGGTGTGTATGGCTTTTTGTTCACCAATTCAAGTAAAGGAGCGTTATAATCAATTATACCTTGCTTCCCCTGAGTAATTCTCTGACCGTATTCAATTGGACTGCCAACTGTTTCCGGCCATCCCTGCTCATCAATCCATTCTTTTGAATAGTGTTTGAAAATTTGTTTAACTATTCTATCCTCAAGTGAGTGGAATGTTACTACTGATAGTATAGCATTATTTGATAATAATGTAAGCACTTCATTTAAAGTATTTTTAATATTGTCAAGTTCATGATTTACTTCAATTCTTATTGCTTGAAAAACTCTGGTTGCCGGATGAATTTTTGATTTTATTCTTGGAGTAGCCTCAAAGATAATATTTACAAGCTCTTGAGTAGTTTCTATCTTCTTTAACTTTCTTGTTTCTACTATCTTTTTAGCAATTCTTTTAGAAAAGCGTTCTTCTCCGTACTCACTGAATATTTGGACTAATTTATCCTCTTTATAATCATTAATAACATCGTAAGCAGAGAAACCAGCCGATTGGTTAAACCTCATGTCTAATTTTGAATTACTTAAAAAGCTGAAACCACGCTCTTTTGATGTCAATTGAGGAGTTGATGCACCAAAATCAAAAACGACTCCGCCTGTTATTTCTTTTATATTATTTTCATCTAAATATTTCTTAATGTTAGTGTAAGAATCGTTTACAATCGTTAAATTTTTGTAATCTTTCAGTCTTTCGCTTGCTGCATTTATTGCTGCAATGTCAACGTCAAAAGAAAACAACTTTCCTGCCGGAGCTATTTTTTGCAAAATAAGTTCACTGTATCCGCCACCACCCAGTGTCGCATCTATGTATATTTTTCCGTTTTCACAGTTTAGAGCTTCTACAGCCTCTTTTGCCATTACAGGATAATGATTAAATTCCTGCATTCTCCCCGATTCCCTTTGACTATTAATTACTTATATAATTTTTAGTTAATTTCTGCCAATTTTTCTAATTTTAATTTTTGGTCATGTGTCATCAACAACTCGATAAGTTCATCCAAATCTCCGTCAATAACTGTCCATACATTTAAGTTTTTGTTAATTCTGTGGTCAGTTAATCTTCCTTGAGGGAAATTGTAGGTTCTTATACGTTCGGATCTGTCACCTGTTCCGACTTGAGAACGTCTTAAATCGGTAACTTCTTTCATTTGTTTTTGAACTTCCATATCATAAAGTTTCGCTTTCAAAATTTGCAAAGCTCTTTCTTTATTTTGAAGTTGAGAACGTTCTTCCGTACAGAAAATCATAATACCAGTAGGCTTATGGAAAACTCTGGCAGCAGTTTCAACCTTGTTAACATTTTGACCGCCTGCACCGCCTGAACGAGCAGTTGAGATTTCAATATCATTCATATTTAATTCTACTTCAACATCATCAACTTCAGGCATAACCGCAACGGTTGCAGTTGAAGTATGTACTCTGCCTTGAGATTCTGTAGCAGGAACTCTTTGTACACGGTGAACACCTGATTCATATTTTAATTTTGAGTAAATGCTATCCCCTTTAATAGAGATAATAACTTCTGAAACACCGCCTGCTTCACAATCGGTTTTACTTAAAATTTGAGTTTGCCAACCTTGTTTATCCGCATACTTCATATACATTCTCATAAGATCGCCTGCGAATATGTTAGCTTCATCACCGCCTGCACCGCCTCTGATTTCAAGCATAATATCTTTGTCATCCATAGGATCTCTAGGAAGAAGAAGAACTTTCATTCTTTCTTGAAGTTGTTCCATTTTCGTTTCTTTTTCCAGAATTTCAGTGTGAAGAAACTCTCTCATTTCTTCATCGTTTTCGCTTTTTAAAAGTTCACGGGAATCTTTTATTGCCTGCTCGGCTTCTTTCCATTGATGATATACATCAACCGTTTCTTCCATTGCTTTTCTTTGTTTTGAAAGAGCTTTAAACCTGTTGTAATCTTGAATTACTTCAGGATCTGAAAGTATTTGTCCGAGTTCTGTATATTTGCTTTCAATTTGCAAAATTTTATCAAGCATTTCTTCCATTGTAAAATTATCCTAACTATGACATAAAGGTTCAACATTTTTTACGGGCATTCTGCCACAAGACTTATCCTCATCGCAAAATCCCAAACTTTCACACTTAGGAACAAGATAAGCCTTTAACCAAGGTTCTTCTTCAATAAGTGCTTCGCACATTCTTTTAACAAGTATTCTTATTTCCTTTTGAGCTCGTGTGCATAATCTCAAATTAGCAAGATGAATCATTTCTCTTAAATTTAAACTTGCAACCATAGATGTAGATGTCGCATTCGGCAATACTGCTCTTGCATCCTCAGCAGGAATGCCTGCTTGAGTAAGTTCCAAATAAAAATCAGAAATTTTACCCATAAAATCATCAAATTTTTGTTTTAATTCGGGGTTGTTATCTATAGAATCGGGCGTTAAATAATCAAATTGACCTTTTTCTTTAACGTATCTTTGAGATTTCTGAGAGAAAGACATGTGTCTGTGTCTTACCAATTGATGAGAACACGCCCTTGAAATATTGCTAATTGCAAAACTTACCTGAATATGCTCAATGGTGCTGTAATGCCCAGAAGAAATAACTCTAGAAATAAGTTTCAACATTTTTTCTTCATTTTGAGCAGATTCACAATCAAAAATATTAAGAGGGGAGTCTGCGCTATAACATGTACGACACGCAGTATAAATTGTTTTAAGCATATTATCGGGCTTAGAAATCAACCTTACCTGTGCATACTTATCGTTATTCATAGGACTCCTCACTTACATAATTTTTTATATAACGAAGCCCACAAAAAGTGGGCATCAAAACATGCCTTTTCAAAAGAAAAGACAAAATTGCTATTTTTGTTGATAACGTTTTTTGAATTTTTCGATACGACCTTCTGTATCAACAATTTTTTGGTTGCCTGTGTAGAACGGGTGGCAGTTGTTACAAATTTCAACTGTTAAGTTATCTACTACAGATCCTGTTTCTATTTCGTTTCCGCAAACACATTTAATAACTGTTTTTTTGTATTCGGGATGTATGTCTTTTTTCATTTCATTTACCTCTGTTTTACATTCACTAAGCAATATAGATTATAAGCAGCTGAAAATTTTATATCAAGTATCTGTTAAATTATGTTTATAAAGCATTAAATTTTGTTACAAAATTACTAAACTCCCAAGTCCTAAAAAAAATAATATTAGAAAAAAATCTTTTTATATATATTGAAAGGAGGAGTTGAAATTACAAATTTGTGGTATTATATATAATAAGAATATATAACATGTTACAAAATTAAGGGTACAAGGAAAAATAAATGAAAAAAGCATTTACTCTTTCAGAAGCACTTATTACATTGGCTATTTTAGGCGTTTTAGCAGCAATTTTAATACCTGTAATTGATAACGTAAGACCTGATAAAGATAAAATCGTATATAAGAAAGCATTATATACAATGCAAAGTGCAGTTTCTAACGCTATGGATTCTACTGTTTACTCTATAGCTGCTAACTCTGCAGCATATTGGTCAGATTCTAACGTTGGAGCAGAAGATTTCTGCAGATCTGTTGCTGAATCTTTAAACATAAAAGGAAATTATGATTGCACAAACGCATCTTCATACGAACACCCGAATTTCGTTACTACTGACGGTATAAGATATTGGGGGCTTGAAGGTAAATTTACCGATAAAAACGGGGATTCTGCAGAACGTGATATTTATGTAGATAGAACAGTTCCTGAAAATCAATTGACTTCTCTTGCAAACAGACGTGGAAGAGACGGAAGAGGTCTTAAAATCAGAGTTCGTTATGATGGTCGTGTAACAACCGGTGCAGGTGATGATTACTCATTTGAAAATGAATTAATTGAAGACTCAATGAATGTTTCGGTTGAAAAAAACTGGAAAGAAAGAACATAAAAATCTTTAAATAAAAAAGAACCGAGGAGGTTCTTTTTTATTGCGTAAAATAATTGTATAATCTCTATTTCCATGCTAATAATTACTTATTGGAATAGGAGAATATTATGACAGAAAAATTAAATGCTCAAATTGGTATTATTGGCGGAAGCGGATTTTACAGTTTCTTTGAAGAATCAGGTACACCTTATGAAGAAGTAACAATAGATACTCCTTATGGTCAACCGTCTGACCCGATTACAATAGGCGAACTTTTCGGGAAAAAAGTTGCATTTATTCCTCGCCACGGCAAAAATCACAGATTTTTACCTCACTTGGTAAACTATAGAGCAAATGTTTGGGCGTTAAAATCTTTGGGAGTTACAAGAGTAATTTCTCCTTGTGCAGCAGGAAGTTTACAAAAACACGTTAAACCCAGTGATTTTGTTATTTGCGACCAATTTGTTGATTGGACGGACGGAAGAAAAAATACATTTTTTGAAGGTCCTGTTTGCGTTCACCCGTCAGCTGCTGACCCATATTGCCCTGAATTAAGACAAATTGCTATTGAACAAGCGAAAAAACAAGGTATTAATGTTCACGAAACAGGTACTGTAGTTGTTATAAACGGACCAAGATTTACAACTAAAGCAGAATCTAAGTTCTTTACAAACCAAGGGTGGGAAGTTATCAATATGAGTCAATTCCCTGAAGTTCATCTTGTTCATGAACTTGATATGTGTCCTGTAACAATAGCACTTATTACAGACTATGATGCGGGATTAGTGGGAGATGTTCCTCCTGTTACGCACCAAGAAGTTATTCAAGTGTTTAAATCAAACATTACAAGATTAAAGAGTTTATTACTCGGAATAATAGAAAATATTCCTGTTGAAAGAAATCATTGTGAATGTTATAAAACATCACACACGTCATAAAAGGAGATAAGATGATTTCAAGTTTGGTTGATATATTTTTTAAATTAATATTTCTAATTATTCTTATTGTTTGCGTATTAAGCTGGATTCCAATTTTGGACAGAACAAAAAAGCCTTACATTATTTTAATGAAAGTATATAAAACAATAATGGCACCGTTCAGCTTTATTCCTCCAATAGGAATGATTGATATAACTCCGATTATAGCATTCTTCGTTTATGGGATTATCGCCAGATTAATATTACAAATATTAGTAAGTTTAGGCTTATAATCTATCCCATTACGAGCCACAACATTTTACGGCATCCTTTCGCTAATAAAATGGCAAGGATGCCAAATATTATGTCATATAATATTTTGGACAATGATTGATAATATATCCAATTTTGCATAAATTGAAAAGAATCATGCCTGATTAATGCAATTATAATCATATAAATAATTCCGATAACGTGGATTGTCAGAACTCCATATAACATTGCAAAAATAATATTTAAAATACCGTTTCCTCTTTTTAATTCTTTTGCACAGAGTATTACGGAAAAAATATAAGCAAAAATATATCCGAAATTATATTGAAAAATGTAGCTTGCTCCGCCACCTAATGCGAAAACAGGAAACCAAGGAGTTAATC
>CAVEOW010000026.1:0-7793 GCA_963617295.1 bacterium
CGAATATGGTATGGAAATGGCTAAAATTTCTGATAAAACAAAAGAAACTTTACGCAGCTTCTTACCGTCAGCAGCTTCTGTTAAGAACCCGATTGATATGATTGCATCAGCTCCTATCGAACACTACAAGCAAACACTTGAAACAGTTATTGCCGATGAAAATGTTGATATGATTATGGTAATTTACTTACCGTTCTTAGGTTTAAAAGATATCGATGTTGCTAAAGCCGTAATGGAAATTAAAGCTAAATATCCTCATAAACCTGTAATCGGTGTATTTATGACAAAGAGTGAATTCTTCACAGCTTTATCAGATATGAATGTTAATATGCCGTTCTTTATGTACGCTGAAGAAGCAGCAGAAGGCTTTATGAGATTAGATCAACAAAGAAAATGGGTAAACAGACCGGCAGGAAACATTCCTTGCTATGATGTTGACAGAACAAAAGCAGAAACTGTTATGAAAGGCTCTTTAGCTGACGGACGTGCTCAATTAACAACATTGGAATCTATTGATTTATTAGCAGCATACGGAATCAGAGCTTGCAAATACGGGTTAGCTACAAACGAAGAAGAAGTAGTTGCATTAGGTAACTCAATCGGATATCCGGTTGTAATGAAGATGACTTCTAAGACAACATCACATAAAACAGATGTTGGCGGTGTAAGAGTTAACATTCAATCAGAAAAACAATTAAGAGCAGAATACCAAGACTTGATTGCAAAATTAACGGAAAAAGGTTTAATAGACGGTCTTGAAGGTGTTATTATTCAAGAAATGGTAAAAGGTAACAGAGAAATGGTTTGCGGTATTGCAACCGATCCTCAATACGGACCTATGATGATGTTCGGTTTAGGCGGTGTATTTATCGAAACTATGAAAGACGTTACATTCAGAATCGCTCCTTTAACAGATATTGACGCAGAAGAAATGATTAAATCAGTTAAAGCATACGGTTTATTAAAAGGTGCAAGAGGTACAACACCTGCTCAAATGGAACAAATCCAAGAAACATTATTGAGATTATCTCAATTAGTTCACGATTATCCGTTCATTGATGAGTTGGATATTAACCCGTTGTTAATTTCCGAAAAAACCGGAGAAGGTATTGCAGTTGACGGACGTATTAAGGTAAGATTTGAAGAGGCTCAAGCAGCTCTTAACAGTTCCTGCTCATGCGGTTGCAGTTGCCGTTAATACGTACCCTTGAGTTATAAATAAAATGGACGGAATTTAAAAATTCCGTCCATTTTATTTAATAGTTTTCGCATTTGACCATAAAAAATCCTTTAGGGTGGGAACAAACGGGGCAAATATCAAGTGCTTTTTCTGCCATGTATGTGTAACCGCAATTTGCACATTCCCATTTAACAGGCTCCTGTCTTGAAAATACTTTGTTTTGTTTTATGTTATCAAGTATTTTTTGATACCTTTCATTGTGCATTTTTTCGACTGTTGCAACTAAGCTGAACAAAGTTGAAATGTCTTCAAACCCCTCTTCTTTTGCTTCTTTTGCGAAATTCACATACATTTCGGTCCATTCATAATGCTCTGAGATTACGGCATCTTCCAAGTTGGAAATTGTATCTGAAACATCACCGCCGTTAAGCAGTTTAAACCAAATTTTTGCGTGGGCTTTTTCATTGTTTGAGGTTTCTTCAAAAATTCGGCTTATTTGTTCATATCCGTCTTTTGCTGCCTGCTTTGAATAAAACGTATATTTGTTGCGAGCTTTCGATTCACCCGCAAACGCTTCCATTAAATTTTGTTCTGTTTTTGACCCTTTTAAATCCATAAAAGACCTCCTTGTTAATTTTTTTCATATTAAACTAACAAGACGGTTTTTTGTATTAATCAACAAAGCGATATTTTATGATAGTAAAAATAGCATGTACGCCATCTTTCCAATTGATTTTTTTACCCTCATCGTGTCCTCTTCCGTTGTATGAAATAGGTACTTCTTTAAATCTGGCTTTACTTTTCATCATTTTTGCCGTGATTTCAGGCTCAAAATCAAACCTATTGGATTTTATTTTAATGTTCTTTATAAATTCACTTTTAAATGCTTTATAACAGGTTTCCATATCTGTTATTTGAGCTCCGAATAAGATATTTGTAAGCATTGTTAAAAATAAATTTGCAATTTTATTTTTAAAAATAAAGTTTTTGGAATTGTCTTTATTTCTAAAGCGAGAACCATATACAACATCTGCTTCATCATTGATTAAATAAGGAAGAAGTGAGTCATAGTCATCAGGGGAGTATTCTAAATCAGCATCCTGAATAACAACAAAATTACCTGTTGCTTGTTCAACGGCAGTTCTTATCCCTGCACCTTTTCCCATATTTTTTGTATGGTAGAAAATTTTGTATTTATTCTCTAAATTTTTCAAAATATCGGTTGTTCCATCCGTAGAACAATCATCTACCATAATTATTTCTTTCTCTAACCCTGCAAAAGTTGCTTGTTCAACTTTGTCTAATAACAATTGAAGAGTGTCTTTTTCGTTATAAACGGGAATTAAAATGCTTACTTTTTTCATTTCTCATTCTTTTCTATGTCAAATCTATGAATTATATTGTATAATAAATGTGTTAGTTTGTTAAGGTTGTGAGATGAGAGTAAATAAAGAAAACTCGTTTAAAGAGTCAATAGAGGATGCAATTTCTCTTCTAAATAAAGGAATAGAGTTATATTGTGAGGAAAATTATAAGAGTGCAATTGAAAAATTCTCGCTTGCTCATAAAATATTTCTTGCTTATAAAGATATTCAGAATGTTTCAATTTGCCTGTCTTTGAACGGGTTAATGAAATATCTTTCAAAAGAAGAAAGTTATTATAAATCACTTTTACTGCTTGAAGATTCTAAATTTCTGGCTGAAAGTAGTGATGATAAAGTTGTTATTGGGGTTAATAAGTTTTCTTTCGGACAAATTTACTTTAAAGAAAGTAAGTATAATGAAGCAATCTTGTATTTGTCTTATGCAGCAGAAGCATTATCTTCAAAACCTGCTCTGCAAGCAAAAGCCTATGAATTGCTTTCCATGATATATATGAAATCTCAAAATACAAAAATGGCTTATGATGCTTTAGAAGAAGCAGGTAAAATTGCAGATAAGCAAAATACCGACAAATTGAAATCTGAAATAAAAGAGCTTTCTCAACGTTTTCTAAGTTATAATGCGGAAGCAGCAACGGCAGACAATAATGCAAACAACACTAAAAATGAAAAAGAACAAAATGCTTCTTTGCTTTTGGCATTAACTGAAATTGCAAGATGTGTAAATGCTCAGGCTAATATAGATGAACTTCTTATTACGATAGCAGAGCAAACAAAAAAGGTTTTGAATGCAGACAGATGTAGTGTTTTTCTTTATGATAAAGATAAAAATGAACTTTGGTCAAAAGTTGCATTAGGGATGAACAGCGAAGAAATCAGATTTTCCGCAGATAAAGGATTTGCGGGACACGTTGTAAAAACAGGCGAAACCATTCGTATTCAAGACGCATATAAAGACAGCCGTTTCAATAAGGAAATTGACAAACATACAGGATATAAAACTTATAATTTACTTTGTATGCCTATTCGTAATATTAAATTTGAAATAATCGGTGCTTTTCAGGTCTTGAATAAATTAACGGGTGATTTTACGGATTCGGATGAAGAAGTTTTATTTGCAATCGGAACAAATGCAGGAATTGCAATTGAAAACAATATTTTGTTTAATATTCAACAAAAAATGTTGGAAGACCAAAAGAATTTATTTGAGGGCTTTATTGATACGCTTGCAGCTTCAATTGATGCTAGAGATAAAATTACACAAGGTCATTCAAACCGTGTAAGAATATACTCAGAGCTTATTTGTAAAACATTAGGGCTGAATAAAGATGTTACGGAAATAATATCAAAAGCGGCAAGATTGCACGATATCGGTAAAATCGGAATCAGAGATTGCGTTTTACAGAAAAAAGGTGCTTTAACAAAAGAAGAATATGAGCATATTAAAGAACATGTTAAAATTACTTATGATATTCTTTGTAAAACAAATATTAATGCTTCATTTTCTGAAATCACCGAAATTGCAGCTTCTCACCATGAGAAATATGATGGAACAGGCTATTTTAGAGGTTTAAAAGGTGAAGAAATACCTTTAGGCGGAAGAATTCTAGCCGTCGGAGATGTTTTTGACGCTATTACGTCTGTCAGACACTATCGTGACAGAATGCCGATGAATGACGCTCTAAAAATTATGATTGACGGAAAAAATAAACATTTTGACGGTAAAATTGTTGACGCTTTTCTTAGTATTCCCGTTGATGTAATTACCGATATTTTAATAAGCGATTATCACTTACAGATAAAAGATAAAGACAGAAAAATTCTTTCATCTGTTACCATGCAGCAGCTTAGCGATATCTTAAAGGAAGAAAATCCTTCTCCTAAAGAAAAAGAGCTTATAAATATTTTTAATTCATATTATGTAAGACAACAAGAAGAAGTTTTGGCGTAGAGGTTTTATGTACAAAATTTTACTGGTAGAAGATCATAAATTAATACGTTTTGGATTAAAAACAGCTTTTGAAAATAAAAATTTCATAGATGAAATTATTGAGGCTTCATCAGGTGAAGAAGCTGTTGAAACAGTAAAAAATCATCCCGTTAATGCTGTAATAATGGATTTAGGGCTACCGTCAATGAACGGAATTGAAGCTACACAAGAAATAATGAAAATAAATAAAGATATAAAAGTAATTATTTTAACTTCACACAGCTCGGATGATGAAGTAATTAAAGCAATTAAGGCAGGGGCAAGAGCCTATTGTTCAAAAGACATTAATCCTGAGCGTTTAACGACAATTGTTCAAGAGGTTATAGAGGGTGCTTTATGGTTTGACCCTAAAATTGCGGATATTGTTTTAAATGCAATATCAGATGAAAAGAAATCTAATTTTTCACTTGATGAAGACTACAACCTCACCGATAGAGAACACGATGTTCTTGAATATATTTGTGAGGGGCTTAATAATAGCGAAATTTCAAGAATTTTGGATGTCAGTATTAATACCGTAAAAGTTCATGTAAGCAGTATAATTCAAAAACTGGGAGTAGAAGATAGAACCCAAGTTGTTGTAAAAGCATATAAAAGTTTAAAACATAACCCGTAAGGAAGTAAAAATGGATAAGAAAAAGACAATTTGCGTATATTGTTCATCAAGTAATAATTTAGATGAAAAATTTTATAAGGTTTCACAAGAACTTGGTGAGAGATTAGCTTTAAACGGATATAATATGGTCTATGGCGGAACGACCGTTGGGATGATGGGTGTTATAGCTAATAATGCCTTGAAAAACGGAGCAGAAGTTATAGGAGTTATTCCTGAAAGAATAGCAGAGTTTGGTCTTAAACATCCTGTCTTGGCAAAAGTTATTATTACAAAAGATATGAGAGAGCGTAAGGCAACAATGGAAAAATATGCAGATATTTTTGTTGCAATGCCCGGTGGCTTTGGTACGTTTGAAGAAATTTTTGAAATAATTGTTGCAAAACAGTTAAATTATCATAATAAACCAATTGTGTTTGTGAACTTTGACGGTTACTACGATAATATGCTAAAAATGTTCGATACTGTTTATGAGAACAGATTTGCAAAAGAAGAAATGAAGTCCTTATATTTTGTTGCAAATAATTTAGATGAGATGTTCGATTATATAAAATCGTATGCTCCTAAAGAATTTGTTCATAAGTGGTAATTACTTAAGAACTTCAAATAAATCTTTATTCTTTTCACTTTGCCTTTTATTCCAATCAGAAGTGCAGAGAATTGAAGCTGTTACAATTTGTTCAATGGGGAATTTTTGAATACAGTTCCAAGAAGATTTCATAAGATATTTTTTGTCTATATTTTCTTTTAACAAAGACATAAATTTATCTTTTTTCTCTTGTTCAACATCAAGTTTATCAATTGTTTTCTGCATTTCAATAATATACCCGTCGATAAAGGCCTCATAAAACATATTTTTATCATCTTCCCCGTATTTATACGCAAATGTAGAATTTACAGACAAAATATAAATAATAAAAATAAAAAATAGTTTTAAAATTCGCATAATCCGCCCTAATAAATAACTCGTACAGATAATTATTCATTTAAAGAAGAAAATTTGTATTGCCGTATTGAATAAAAACTGTCAGGTTATTTTTATTAAAATTATTACTATAAATGTAACAAAATAGTAGTAATTTTTCATTGTGTCGTTAGATTTGAACCAAAATGGGCAATAAAATATTAAGCATTATTAAAATAAAGAAAAGTTTGAAATAATAATATAATATTAAAATAAGATCGGAACAAAACTATGGGAAATAAAGTATTAAAAACATTTAGAGCCTTTACCCTTGCGGAAGTTTTAATTACCTTAGTTATTATAGGTGTTGTTGCCGCAATTACCGTGCCTACATTGATGAATAATACAAATGGGACAGAAATGAGAAGTGCATTAAAAAAAGCCATATCCTCAATTAATCAGGCAATGGAAATGAGTTTTGCCGTAGATAATATGTATGTTCAAGACTTTGCAACCGCAGAAGATGTAATTGATAATATTTTTTCAAAAAGAATGACCGTAATGAAAGATGAACGCTCTAAAGTATTTACAAATCAAGAAGTATGTAACGGAGCTACTTTTACAACGGCAGACGGTGCTATGTTTTGTATTACAAATTGGGAAGTTTCTCCGGATACAAACGACCAAACATCTACTTGTAACTCATATAATACTATCCCTTGTGCGGCAGATAAAGATTCACCAAATCTGTATATTGACGTAAACGGTCAAAGAAAACCGAACAGACTTACAACCTCATCTGATGTTCCAAGAGATATTTATGAAGCACAAATGTATAATCAACGTGTAGTACCGTTTGGTGATGCAACTCAAGGGATTATGTACGATAAAACGGTTTGGGACAGAAAATAGTTTTGATTTAGTGATTGCCTATTAATTTTTCCATCCATACCATATTGTACCAACGATTAAATTTGTAACCGCATTTTGTGAATTTGCCGACTTCTTTAAAACCTAAATGCTTGTGATACTCATAACTGTTAAAGGTTAAGAATTCATCTTCTTTATCGGGAACCCCAATACAGGCATACAAATTTAAAATATCGTTTTCTTTTAATCTTTTTTCAAGTTCATTGTAAAGGAGTTTGCCTATACCTTTTTGGGTGTAGTTTTTATCAAGGTATATTGTTAACTCGCAAGAACGGTCGTAAGCCTTTCTGTTTATAAATGTTGCAGCATAGGCATATCCGACAATCACTCCATTTTCAACAGCAACAAGATACGGGTATTTTGTTGTTATGTTTTTTACCCTTGCAGTAAATTCTTCAATACTCGGAGTTTCATATTCAAATGAAATAGCCGTATTTAAAACATAATGAGAATAGATGTTAAGTACGGAAGTTATGTCTTTATCTTGAATATTTCTGATTTCTATATTGTTCATACTTATATGGTAGCACTATTTCCCAAATAAAAAAGAGGAATTTTTATTTAAAATTCCTCTTTTCTCATATCTGATATTCCGTTATTTTTCTTCGTTCCAAGAATACATTTTTCTTAATTCTTTTCCTACTTTTTCAAGTTGGTGTTCAGCTTTAACTCTTCTTGTAGCTAAGAAGTGAGCTCTTCCTGCTGCTTTATTTTCGGTAATCCATTTAGAAGCAAAAGTACCGTCTTGAATTTCTGTAAGAATTTTTTTCATTTCTTTCTTTGTTTCATCAGTG
>CAVEOW010000026.1:7803-9222 GCA_963617295.1 bacterium
GTGATAATTCTTTTGCCTGTTTCATAGTCGCCAAATTCTGCAGTATCTGAAATAGAGTATCTCATTTTAGCAAAACCGCCTTGGTAAATAAGGTCAACAATCAATTTCATTTCGTGAATACATTCAAAATAAGCATTTTGAGGATCATATCCTGCTTCAACAAGTGTTTCAAAACCTGCTTGCATTAAAGCGGTAACACCGCCGCAAAGAACTGCTTGTTCTCCAAATAAGTCTGTTTCAGTTTCTTGTCTGAAAGTTGTTTCAAGAACACCTGCTCTTGCTCCGCCTATACCTGCTGCGTATGCTAAAGCGTTTTCCATTGCTTTACCTGAAGCATTTTGATAAACGGCAACTAAACATGGAACACCTTTGCCTTCGACGTATTCGCTTCTTACCGTATGCCCCGGACCCTTAGGTGCAATCATTACTACATCAACATCAGCCGGCGGAACAATTTGAGCAAAATGGATATTAAAACCGTGTGCAAATGCTAATGTTTTACCTGCCGTTAAATTAGGTGCAATGTGAGTTTTATAAACATCTGCCTGCTTTTCATCAGGAAGTAAAATCATGATAAAGTCTGCAAGTTTTGTAGCTTCTGCAACCGTAACAACTTTTAAACCTGCTTCTTCTGCTCTTGTCCAAGATTTGGAACCATTGTAAAGACCTACAACAACATTAATACCGCTTTCATGTAAGTTCAATGCGTGAGCATGACCTTGGCTGCCGTATCCGATAACTGCAACTGTTTTGTCTTTTAATAAACTTAAATTACAGTCTGCTGCGTAATAAATTTTTGCCATAAAAACCTCTTTCCTTTTAATTTCGGCTTGTTATATTATTTTAAGTTTAAATCTTTACTTGAAGTTAGTCAATAAAGAAATATACATCTCAAGCAAAACATAAAGTATTTATTTAAGAATAAAATATAGAGCCATAATCTCTTAACAGAATGAATGTATGCAAAAATTACGGTCATGACCGGTCATTATTTAACGCAAAAAATAGAAAATTTACTATTTGAATAAATCTTTAAGTGAAAACTTTCCTTTTTTATTGTTAATATTAGAAATAAACATTTTTTGCAAAAGCGGGTTTGTATGAAAAAGAGATTGCTTTTGTTGAGGTTTCTTTTCTTCTTCTCCACAGGTTTGTTTTTTTATATCTGATTTTACAATTTTATTTTCGTCCATATTTATATAAAAGCAGATTTTGAAAAAAATTGCCAATAAAAAACGTTACTTATTTAAAAGTAACGTTTTACATAATATATTAGCATGATTTTATTGTAATTCAGAAGCACAGTGTGGACATTTTTTTGCTCTGATATTGATTGTTGAACAACAATAAGGACATTCTTTTGTTGTTTCTTTTACTTCTTCGCATACGGCTTCTTTCTTTTCTATTTTGAGTTTATTT
>CAVEOW010000027.1:0-8950 GCA_963617295.1 bacterium
AAACAAACGAGTTACTTCAAGACGCAAACGCACTTCAATGTAATGACGGTTCAAACCACATTACAACAATAAGAACAGGGCTTCCGTCCGCAGTATTTCGTAATCTTTACGGGTATGTTCCGTCATCAAAATCAACAACCGAACAAGTAAAAGATGTAACAGGCATGTTAGAAACTTATTCAATAGTTGATGTTGATTTGGTTGACAAATCGGAAAATCCTAAATTGTTCAGATTATCCGAATCTTCTGCTTTTATTGAAGCAATGAATCAAAAACTTCAAGAAACGGTTTTCTACGGAAACATCAAAGATAATGCGGCTGCTTTTGACGGTTTGGCGGTAAGATATGGGAAAAAATCAACAGACGCAAAGAAAATCGGTTCAAACATTATTGATGCAGGCGGCACAGGCAGTGATAACACATCAATCTGGATGATTACTTGGGGAGATTTACATACATCATTGTTATATCCGCAAGGCTCACAAGCAGGTGTTCAACATAAAGATGACGGGGTATTAACCGAAACAAGTTCAACAGGCGGTAAAAGAAAAGTTTATCAGGATCATTTTAAAATGGACGTCGGTTTGTCTGTTCGTGATTGGCGTTCTACTTGCAGAATAGCAAACATCAGCGTTGGAAACCTCGGAACAACTTCTGCTGCTAACCTCGAAAATCTTTTAAATAAGGCTTATTACAAAGTAAGAAGATTTGCAAAAACAGGAAAAACTTGTATTTACTGTAATTCAACCGTACTTATGTACTTTGAAGCTCAATTAAAAGAAAAAACAAACGTAAACTTCACAATGAAAGAATATTTAGACGAAAATATTCTTCATTATAAAAATATTCCAATCCGTGAATGTGAACAAATCACTTGCACGGAAGCGGCTGTATCATAGTGGAAAGGAAAATATAAAATGATTTTAGATGAACAAGGTTTATTTTCAAATAATCAGGCAGTTACTGCGGATACTGCTTCAACAAACATAATAAAGCTCGGCAACAGAGAAATTGCATTCGGAACTCCGGTTGAAATGTATATTCAAGTTACCGAAGCATTTAACAATTTAACAAGCCTTACAATTAAAGTTCAAACCTCTGCAACAGAAAATTTTGCAACTGCAGTTGATTTGGCTGAACAAACAATTCTGCTTGCAAATTTAACCAAAGGGGCGGTAAGTTCTTTAAAATATCTTCCTACAGGCAACTTAGGTTATATGAGATTGTATTATACCGTTACAGGTACTGCTCCTACAACAGGTAAAATTTTTGCAGGAATTGTTGATTCGCAAGAACAAGGACATCATAATAAATAATCGCATTCTTCTTTATCTTTCGTGTATCCGGCATTACGCCGGATACTTTTTTTTAAAAGGAACAAAAAATGAATTATACAAAAGCTAAAATTTTTAATATAGTTTTAAAAAACTTAAAAATCAGTGTCAGCATTCAAAATGCAAATCAAAATGATAAAAATACAATTGTACTAAATGAGTTTTATGATACTGCAAAGGCTCAAGTGCTTAAAGATTTTGATTGGAACTTTGCTAACGCATACAGAGAACTCTCTTTGACAGGTGAGATACCCCAAAATCCAAAATTTTTATACGAGTATGACTACCCGAATGATTGTTTATTTGCAAGAGAAATCATTCCTTATGCCGACAGTGATATTGTTGAATTTGAAATCGCCTCAAACCGACAAGGTAATAAGGTTATAAATACAAATCTTACACCTGCAGTTTTGAGATATACAAGGTTGATTGAGAATGAAACATTTTTTACTGCCGAGTTTGTAATGGCTTTAAGCTGGTATTTATCTTTTCTTGCAGCCCCGAGTTTATGCGGAAACAGAAGTATTCAAAGTGATTGTTTGAGCATATATTCGACTTTATTAGCGAAAGCGAAGGCAATAAATGCTTCTGAGGGATATATAAAAAGCAAAGATAATTGTGATTGGTTTGATGTCAGGTAGGTTGAAATGAGCAGATATACACAAAAATCTTTTACGGGCGGAGTTTTAAGTCCTGCATTATATTCAAGAAATGATTTATCAAAATATTCAATAGGATTGAAAACCTTAAAAAACGGGTTTGTTCGTGCCGAGGGTTGTGTCAGCAACCGTGCAGGCTTAGAAATGATTTGTGAAGTAAAAGATTCTTCTAAAAAAGTTAAGTTGATTCCGTTCTCTTTTAATACAGAGCAAACTTATGTACTTGAGTTTGGGGATAAATATGCAAGATTTATAAAAGACGGGGCACAAATTGTTTATCCTGCCGATAACGAAAATGCAAATTCTCCCGTAGAAATTACTCTCCCATATACAACTGATGATGTTTTAAATATTAAATATGCACAAAATGCCGATGTACTTACACTTTGTCATAAAGATTATCCGCCTTATGAACTTTCAAGGTTGTCGCATTACAATTGGAATTTAACCGCAATTAACTTTGAACCGTTAATTTCTGCTCCGACAAATGTTAAAGGTACTTGGACAGGCGGGACTGATCATAAAAAATACTACAACTATGTTGTTACTGCCGTAAAAGCTGAAACTTACGAAGAAAGTAACTGTTCTGAAGAGATAAAGGTAAAAGGACAATCGGAAGCATACTGGAGTACAAGCGGATATATCACTATTACGTTTGATGCCGTTCAAGGTGCAGCCGAATATAATATTTATCGTGATGTTAACGGAGTATGGGGCTATGTCGGTACTACTACAACAACCTCTTTTACCGATGATAAGATAGAACCTGACCTGACTTCAACCGCTCCGATATTAACTAATCCCTTTGAGAATAACAATAACCCGTCATGCGTCAATTACTTTCAACAAAGAAAAATCTATGCTTGTTTGAAAAATAACCCTCAAAGGTTAGTAACCTCGCAAACAGGAACAAACAATAACTTTAATGTTTCAAGACCTCTTGCGGCTTCAAACTCTATTGATGTTACGCTGTCAGAAAGAGAAGTTAATGAGATACGGCATATTATTGCCCTTAATGATTTAGTGTTGTTGACTTCGGGAGCGGAATGGAAATTAAACGGAACTGACGGCTCATTTAGTGCAACATCATCGGTTATAGCTTCTCCTCAAAGTTTCTACGGGTGTTCGCATGTGGCACCTGTTGTTTCGGGGAATATGATTTTATATGTACAATCAGGCGGAAGTGTAGTTAGAGATTTAGGTTATACTTATCTTTCAGACAGTTATGACGGGGAAGAACTGTCTATATTTGCAAATCATTTGTTTGACGGGAAACAAGTTGTAGATATGGCTTACTCAAAAGAACCGTACAGAATTTTATGGTGCGTTATGTCTGACGGCACCGTTAACGCATTAACTTATAACAAAAAGCAAGAAGTAACCGGCTGGCACCAACACACGACAAAAGGGGAATTTGAAGCGGTTACTGTTGTCAGAGAGGACTATGAAGATGTTGTTTATTTCGTTGTAAAACGTATTATAAACGGTCAAACCAAGCGTTTTATTGAAAGAATGGCAACAAGAACCGTTAATAAAACAGAGGACGGAATCTTTTTAGATTGTTGTTTGACTTATAGCGGAACTCCGATAAAAACAATTTTGGGGTTAAGTCATCTTGAGGGTGAAAAAGTTAATGTACTGGCTGATGGTGATATTGAGATCGGATTAACTGTTCAAAACGGAAGTATAACTTTGAAAAATGCAGCTTCAAAAATAGTTGCAGGTTTACCTTATGAGTTTGAGCTTGAAACTCTTAGATTAGAGGGTGATAGCACATACGGACTTGCAAAATCGGTTAATGAAATCAATGTTTTTGTTGATAAATCAAGAGAGGACTTTTTCTTAGTTTCTTCAAACGGGGAACTTTGTCAAAATACAAGAAGCATAAAAAGTATAGATGATGTTAATTATTTGTATTCGGGTGATATTTCAATGCAGGCTTTTTATGATTACTCAAATGAAGCAACCGTAAGAATAAAGCAAATTTACCCGTTCCCGTTAACCATTAATTCAATCTCTTTAGATGTAACGGTGGCTGATAGTAATGCGTAGCGATATTTTATATATTTTAAATCACTTGCGAGATGAGGATAAGGCTGAATTAACGGCTTTGTTTGGGCGGGAATGGAAAAAAAGAACTTTTAACAGATTGAGAAAATCAAAGATTACAATTTTAAGAAATTCAAAATCGCAGCCGTTTGCAATGGGCGGAATAGAGGGAAAAAAATCAATTGCCAGCGTTTGGTTACTTACAACAAATGAATTTATAAATAATAAACTTAAATTGGCAAAAGAAATATCTAAGCAAATTGAACTAGCGTCAAATAAATTTGAAATTTTGTATAACTTTATTTATTGTTCAAATTTTCAAGCAAAAAAATGGTTAAAAAAGCTCGGATTTGTTTTTGATAATCCTGCTCCAAAGGGGATGAAAATCCCTGATAATTTTGAATTTTTTTATAAACTTACAAAGAAAGAGGGAAAATAATGTGTACACTACAAGATGTAGCATCAGGTGTTGCTCAAGCGGTAAGTACTTTTGTAACTTGGAAGAAAATTTCAGAAGAAAAAGCGGAAGCTAAAGCAGAAGCAATATCACTGGAAAATCAGGCAAAAGCAGCGGAAGAACAAGCCGGAAACGAACGACAAGAGGGAATTGAAGCTGCAAGAGAAAAAAGGTTGCAAGCTATTTTAAGAATAAGTAAGGAAAAAACTGACTCTGCAGCGGGTAATATTGCATTAAGCTCCGAAAATACGCTTAATAAAATGGAAGATGAGAAATTAAACGGTGAATTAGAAGCTCTTAATTCAATAGAAGAAGCTGACTTGCGTTCTCAATCATATCTTTCAAGGGCGGAAAACTACCACATGCAAGCTCAACTTAAAAGTTTTCAAGCGAAAGATAAAAGCCAATATTTATTATCAGGATTAAACGGTATTTCTTCATCATTCGCTTCAAAGTATAAAAAAACAAATAATAAAAATAAACCGAATAATGGAACAAAAATTTGAGGTGTTTATGGATAAAAATAATGATGTATTACAATCTTTTTCTCTTAGAAAAATTCCGACAGTAAAGCATTCTGATATCGAAATTGAAGACAAAAATAATTATGATAAAGTAAAAATTTTAGAATTAAGTAATGCAATTGATAAATGGGAGCAGGATGTTTTGTTCTCTGAAAACGGGTTTTTCTCTTTGCAGGGAAAAAATGCAGAGGGAAAAACAAAAGAGTTTGAGCGAGAATTAAATGATTTTATTAACAGACAGATTGCAAATATTAAATTTAAGGAAAAATTTTCTTATGAAATAGTTTCAGATATAAAAAAGAAGAAACTTTCAGCTATAAAGCTGGAAATGCAAATTCATGAAACAAAGGAACTCAAAAACTGGGAGATTTCTGTTTATGAAAATGCCTTAAACTCTGCAATAAAAAGAGCTGTTGCATATAAAAATAATTCCGGCATTGTAAATTCCTCTTATAAAAATGCACTTGAAGTTCTTAAAGTTATGGCAGAAAAAGAAAATTGGAATTCTAGAACATTTAAGACAAAGAAAGAAAATTTTGAAACGGAATTTTATCTCTCTTTAATAAACAGTTTTGTTAATGAGCAGGATGTTACAGGTGCTATTCTTTATGAAAATTTTAAGGAAAAAATTAATCTAAAGGAAAAAGACAAGGTGGAAACTGCTTTAAAAAGTATGAAAAATACCATAATTTCCTATAATTTTGCAAAAGAGTTATTTTCTTATGAACTAACGGAGAAAGAAAATGATAAAGAAATAAACAAAGTTAATGATAAAGAAAAGGAAACTTTGATACGAAAATTTCTTTCAGATTTCAAAAAAGAAAAAGATACAGATAAAGAGAATAAAGAAGCTGACTCAAATGAAGAAAATTGGCAGAAAATAATAGAGATATCAAAGTCAGAACCCGAAAATGCAGTTCTTTATATAGATACTTTTTTAGATGAAAAAAGCCAAAATGCTAAACGTAAGTATATCGATAAAATTTTAAAAGACGGATTTATTTCTACCGATAAAAAGTTGTTTATTGAATTGATTGAAAATTCTGTTGAAGATTTTGAAAATTTCAAGAAGAAAAGAATATCTGATTTACACTCTGACTTATCCTCAGAGGACTTTTCCTTTATTGAAGCATTAAAAGGACAAACAGATATTGAACAGTCAATGTTTGTTTCAGATTTTAATTATGTAAAAAAAGAGCTTATAAAGCTAAAAATCACGGAAATTTCCGAAATATATTCGTTTGTAAAATTGGTTTTGAATTTAAAGAAAAATTATGAAGAAACAAACAAAAAAACAGCAGATTTAGAAGTGAGAAATAAAATTATAAAATCCGCATTGGAAAGATATCAACAAAAGAAACAGGAGGATAAAAATGACAGTTTCATCAATAGTTCCGGTAAATAACTATACGGGAAACGGTTCATCAACAACATTTGATTTTGATTTTTTGATTGAAAATGAAAGCGAATTGGTTGTAACCCATAAAAATATAAATGCAGGCAACGAAACGGTTTTAACTATAGGTATTGACTACTCCATAAATGAAACGGGTAATAAAAACGGGAGTTATATAACGTTTCCTCTTCAAACATCAAATTATAGCATTTTATCAACGGAAGAAATGATTACTCTTTCGCTATCATTGCCTATAAAGCAAGAAAGTGAGTTTGAAAATTCCGCAAACCTTAATTTAAGTGTTTTAGAGTGGACTTTTGATTATATTGTAAGAATATTGCAAATTCTGACAAGAAAGGTAGAAAGATCCGTAAAAGTTCAAGAGGGTGAAACTACAACTCCTAATGAATTGGTTAATAATTTATATACGGCAAGAAGTGAGGCTCAAAGTGCAGCACAAAATGCAGTCACGGAAGCTCAAAAAGCGGCAAATTCTGCTTTGGAAGCAAAAAATGCAAGTCTTGTATTAAATACAAAAGCTAATGTTGATATGGATAACATAACAACTGTAGGTATAAACAACATAAAAGAAATAATAGAGGAATCTTCTGCCATGCCGATAGGGACAATCTATCCGCTTGCTTGCAGTGCTAATTATGTACCTGAGGGTTCATTGCCGTGCGACGGAGCTGAATATACAAAAGCACAGTTTAATGATTTGTGGGAAAATTATTTAACCGCAACAACCCCTCTTTTATTAACCTGTACTTATGAAGAATATGCTTCCGATATATCAACATACGGTCAGTGCGGTAAATTTGCGGTTACCGGTTTAACCTTTGACAGTTCAAAAATAACAATCGTCGGAACTCCGACAATTACTGATGACGGAGTAGTAAGTGATTTTAGTACAAGTAATTATTTAAAGACAAATTTAATAGCATTAAAAAATAACTGGATAATAAAAATAAAAGTAAATTTTACAAATATTACAGATATGTTATCACCATTGCTTTACTATAGCGGTTATAACAGAATAATTCTAGGAGTAAATGGAACTATTACGATTTTTGCTTCTGAAGATAATGTTACTGCAAAATCTTTAAACTTTTCAGATGTTATTTTTGAAACAAATAAAAATTATTTATTAACAATAAGTTTTGACGGTGTTTCAGAGTATAAGCTGGTTGCAGAAAATTTAGATGATAAAACAACTGTAGAATCGGTTAAACAATTAGCTTCTAAATTTCCTAACGACTCAATTAACTGGTTTATCGCAAGTGATACCGCAAGATATATACGTGGTTCAATCGACTTAAAATATTTTTCAATCACTGTTGACGGGAATGAAGTATATAACTGCGTTAGCGGTAATACTTTTAAAGTTCCGACAATTAAAGACGGAGCTTATATCACTCAAGCGAAAAGTGATACGGAACTTGGAAAAGCATATAATGAAAGTTTACCGAATATAAAAGGCAGTTATAACAGTATAATTGCAAAAAATCCTATAGCTCCGTCAGGGACTTTCTCCGGCTCGGTATCTTCAGGTACAACAAGAAACTATTCACTGGGTGAATCTTATACTTTTGATATTGGTAATATTTTAGATTTTAATGCTGCAAACTCTTCTTCAGCCTATCAGGATAATGCAAAAGTACAAGGTGATAACGTGCGTATGCGTTATTTTGTAGTTGTAGCTACGGGAAGCGTAAACGAAAGTCAAATGAATTGGAGCGAGTGGGCTTCAAGTTTGCAGGGCAAAGCAAACACAGACTTAAATAATTTATCAGACAACGGTAAAAAAGTTATTGACGGACAGTGGATTTCCTCGCCGTATTTATTAAGCAGTGCAACCGCTAAAGGTACTTACACAATAGATTTAAGTTCTTACTTACCAAGTGATAATTGCACTTATGAGGTAATTCTCAATCTAAAAACATATCATACAACAGGTTGTAATGTTACGGTATATACGAATGATTTTCCGCCTTTTGAGTTTAGCAGTAAAACATATATGTCCGATATTGGTCAATATGCAAGGAGTCAAGCAAATACATTTCTTATTCCTGTTTCGCAAAAACAGGTATTAATGAAAATCAACACTAATAATGCTTCTGAAAACTATCTTTCAATGATAGCATATCGCAGAGTCGGGACAAATGTTTAGAAAGGATTAAAAATGCACGCAAATATAAGAAATAATGAAATTATAGATTTTAATTCAATATACCTTGATGAAGATATTATGCAGGTTGAAACTACAGAAGAACTTTATAATGTTTGGCTGGAGGACAGAAAAAAAGTTATTTACCAAACTGATGAAGTAATTTTAAACCCTGACTATGAAGCGGAAAAGCAGGCAGAAATGCTGGTACAATTTAATAAGGACTTTTTTAATACAAGTTTAGGTTATGTACGCCGAAAAGTAACAATGAAAGACGGAACGTTTAAAGATTTTTTAACGGACATTGTACCGCTTTTACAAGTCGGAGTACAAATAATTACTTATACATTGAACGGTACGGAGT
>CAVEOW010000028.1:0-8930 GCA_963617295.1 bacterium
GCTGTCGTATTGCATAACATTTATTGTTCGTTTCGCTATGGTTGCAACTGTAAATAAAATGCGACATTAGAAAAATAAAACAGCCGTCACCTCATCCTAGCCTTCCCCTCAAGGGGAAGGAACTAAACAAAACAATGCCTATTTTGGCATACTTTGCCTAACAAACAAAGCCCTTGCGACCCTGAAATAGGTTCAGGGCGACATGTATCCATTAACAATTGAATTAATGCAACAAGATTGCTTGTCGTGGTTTCAACCACTTCTCGCAAAGGCGAATAATAGAATCTGTCATTCCGGAAGATTAGAAAGACGAGCGTTAGCATAGTTTTCAATCTGTTCGGAATCTCATACGGTTACTGTCTGATTAGTAAATCAGACGTACAGTTGTTTTTTGATAGGTATACAACTACATTAGTTTATTATATAAAAACGCAACCGAAATCTCACACACCAACTGATTAACATACAAAGCAAAGAATAACAGATTAACAAATTTACCCTACTTTTTCCTGTTTGCGTCAAGAATTTTCTTTAGGTACATGCCTGTATAGGAAGATTTAACTTTTGCCACTTCTTCGGGAGTTCCCTCTGCAACAATCATTCCGCCTTCATCTCCGCCCATAGGTCCAAGGTCAATTATGTGGTCAGCGGTTTTAATTAAATCCAAATTATGTTCAATAATTAAAACTGTATTTCCGGCATCAGCCAATTTATTAATAATTTTAATCAGTTTATCTAAATCGTACCAATGTAAACCGACTGTCGGCTCATCAAGTAAATATAAGGTTTTACCTGTTGCTTTTTTGTTTAATTCGCTTGCAAGTTTTACTCTTTGAGCTTCGCCGCCCGATAAAGTAGTTGAACTCTGTCCCAGTTTCATATACCCTAAACCGACGTCATTCAGGGTTTTTAACCTGTTTTTTATTTTCGGAATGTTTTCAAAAAACTCAAGAGCTTCGGATATAGTCATATCAAGAACTTCTGATATGTTCTTCCCGTTATATTTAACTTCAAGAGTTTCTCTGTTATAGCGTTGTCCTTTGCATACATTACATTTTACATATACATCAGAGAGAAAATTCATTTCGATTTTAGTAACGCCGTCACCCTTGCAGGCTTCGCAACGTCCGCCTTTTACGTTAAAACTGAACCTGCCTTGAGAGTAGCCTCTGATTTTTGCTTCCTGCGTTTTAGCAAAAAGCTCTCTTATATGAGTAAATATATCCGTATAAGTAGCAGGATTTGAACGTGGAGTTCTACCTATCGGTGATTGGTCTATACAAATAACCTTATCAATGTTTTCAAACCCTAAAATTTTATCGACACCTTGTGGCTTCGGTTTATTTGCACTCAACTTATGTTTTGAATATTCATATAGTAAATCGTTCATCAATGTTGATTTGCCGCTACCTGAAATACCTGTCAATACAACAACTTTTCCCAATGGGATTGAAACATTTATGTTCTTTAAGTTGTTCTTGTGTGCATTTACAATCTCTAAAAAGTTTCCGTTCCCCTCACGTCTTTTAGTCGGGATAGGAATTGTTTTCTCTCCGCTTAAATACTGTCCCGTCAAAGATTTTTTGCAGGCAATTATGTCTTCAAGTGTACCTTTTGCAATAACCTTACCGCCGTTTACACCTGCATATAATCCGATATCAACTATATAATCGGCACTTCTGATTGTATCTTCATCGTGTTCAACAACAATTAATGTGTTTCCTAGATTTCTTAGTCTGATTAGTGTTTTTATCAGCATATCGTTGTTGTATTGGTGCAGTCCGATAGATGGCTCATCCAAAACATAAAGCACCCCTGATAAACCGCTTCCTATTTGAGTTGCAAGTCTTATTCTTTGAGCCTCACCACCTGATAACGTTCCTGACATTCTTGCAAGGTTTAAGTACCCCAAACCTACATCCAGCATAAATTTTAGTCTTGTTCTGATTTCTTCTAAAATCTGCTTTGCGATTGTAAGTTTATAATCATCAAGCTCTAAATATAAGTCTGAAAAGAACTTGTAGCAATCTTTTATTGATAACAGGCAAACATCATATATATTTTTTCCGCCTACCGTTACTGCCAACGGGAACGGTTTTAATCTTGCTCCTTTACAATCACTGCAAGGAATTTGCGACATATATTCCTGTATTGATTCTCTTATTTCTTCCGAATTTGATTCATTATATTTACGCATAAAATAAGGAATTACACCCTCAAAAGGTCGTTTTTGCGTAACATATCTTGTGCCGCCAAATTCTTTGAACCTCAATTTTATAAAATCATTACCGCTTCCGTATAAAATTATATTTTGATGTTCTTCTCTTAATTCTTCAAACGGAGTATCCATATCAATTCCGTAATGATTTGCGACAGAAGTTAAGATTTCCTGATAATAAGGATTCCCCGTTTTCGCCCAAGGATAAATTGCTCCTTTTTTTAACGATTTTGTTCTGTCGGGAATCAATAAATCAGGATTCATTTCAAAATGAGCACCCAAGCCGGAACATGTCGGGCATGCTCCATAAGGATTATTGAAACTGAATATTCGAGGTGCCAACTCTTCAAAACTCAAATTACAATTAGGGCAAGCCAATTTTTCCGAAAAAATCAACTCATCTCCGCCTATTACATCAACAACCAAAAGCCCGTCTGATTTTTGAAGTGCAATTTGTGCACTGTCAGTTAAACGTGCTTTTGCACTTTCTTTCACTACTAATCTATCTACTACAACTTCAATTGTATGTTTTTGAGTTTTATTTATTTCAATTTCATCTTCATCAAGATTATATACGGTTCCGTCAACACGAACCCTTAGAAATCCTTCTTGTTTTAATTCTTCAAAAAGGTTAATATATTCACCCTTTTTCCCTCTTATAACAGGAGATAAAAGTTGAATTTTCGTACCCTCGGGCAATTGATAAATTTTATCAACAATTTCATCTATTGACTGCGGAGCTATTTCACTTCCGCACTCGGGACAATGAGGAGTTCCGATTCTTGCGAATAACAATCTTAAATAGTCATAAATTTCCGTAACAGTTCCGACCGTTGAACGAGGATTATTACTTGTTGATTTCTGATCAATCGAAATAGCAGGGGAAAGCCCGTCGATACTTTCAACGTCGGGTTTATCCATTTGTCCTAAAAATTGTCTTGCATAATTAGATAAACTCTCAACATAACGTCTTTGCCCCTCGGCAAATATAGTATCAAATGCAAGTGAACTCTTCCCCGAACCTGAAATTCCGGTAAAAACAATAAGTTCATTTTTGGGAAGTTCTATACTTACATTTTTTAAATTATGTTGATTGGCTTTTCTTATTATAATTTTGTCATTCATACCAAACATTATTACTTAAATAATATACAATTTCAATTTTGCACTTTAATAACATCTTCAATTAACAGACTGTTCAAAAAACAGAGAAAAATGGTATATTACTTACTATGGAGATAAAATGAAAAAATTTCTTACAATAGTTTTAGTAATAGTTTCTGTATATTTGCTTAATAATTTCTTTGCATCCTTTCAGAAAGGAACAGCGGAAAAAATCCCGTTTCTTATTGAACCGGAACAGAGAATTTTAGATTTAAGAGAAACTTCAAATTCATTTGAGATGAAATATATAAGAAACAAAGCATTTATGATAACTCCTATTGCCGAGTATAAAATAACAGCTATAGTCTTATCTAAAAAGAATTATTGGTTTGACGGTGATTACGGCATTATTGCTCCTTATGATTTATCACTTGCGTGGGGTGCTTTAAGTTTTAAACAGAGTTACTCTCAAATTAAAGTAAGCCAAGGTTATCGCACAACTTCATGGAGAATTAAAAGTGATTGCCTGCTTGATGATTATTTTATACGAACACATATTTCAAACGTACATATAATTCCCGATAATGACTATATAAAAAAACAAATTTCACATTTACGGAAATATGACAGAGTTTATATGGAAGGATATCTTGTCAGATATGACCTGTTTGAAAAAAATCGACAAAGTTACGCTGAAAGCAGCTTAAGTCGTGAAGACTTAGGCGACCATGCCTGTGAACTTTTCCTTGTGAAATATATTGAATGGAAACGTGAAAAAGAAAGATAATATTATACGGGGAAATAACCGATATAAGGTAAGTTTCTGAAATATCCGTTATAATCTAACCCATAACCGACAACAAACTTATCATCAATTTCAAACCCGTATAAATCAGGTTCAATATCGATTTGTCTTGCACATTTTTTGTTTAATAGGGATACAAAAAGCAATTTTTTAGGATGATGTTTAATTTTAAATAAGTCGGTCAAAAATCTTGCGGTGAGTCCTGTATCAATAATATCTTCAACAATAAGTACATTCTTATCCTGCAAGTTCGGAAGTGTTAAATCAACCGCTTGTAAATTCCCCGAAGATTTAGTTTCATGCCCGTAGCTTGAAATTCTGATAAATTCCATTTGTATCGGATTTCCCGCAAAATGTTTAACAAGGTCAACACAAAACATAACAGAACCTTTTAAAACACAAATGACATAAATATCTTCACCTTTCGGAAATTCTTTTTCAATATTATTTGCCAGTATTTTTAATTGATTTTGAATTTCATTTTCCGAAAACAATACTTTTAATTCATCTATGCTTTTATCAAGTTCTGTCATTACTCAGTTATCTCCATGCTCAATTTATAATCGGGAACTCCTTTTGAACGGAGTTTTTCGCTAATTCCTACACCTACAGCCCAAAGAACTTCTTTATCTTTACATAATAAAATAATTTTGTCCCTGTCGTGTTCGGGGATATTTTTGTTTATAAAATATTTCTTTAATTTCATTTTTCCCTGCATACCAAACGGTTGAATAATATCTCCGTTACGTCTTGTCCTAAGAGTAAGCGGGAATGTAATATCATTCAAATCTATGTATGCTGATTTATGAATAGCTTTCGGAAATTTATCAGGCATTTGAGTATTCGGTAATATCGAAAAATGGTTATTATTGTCAATCGTATAAGTTCCGACATCAGAAATTTCAACTTCCTGCTCAATCTTCTTAAAGTTATCAGCGTGGATAAAATATGTGTATTTGTGAGAAACAAAAAGCCATAAATTATGAGTTACGGATAGAGTTTTGCCTGTTTTACTTTTTTGGTTATCACTGATAAAATTAATTAATTCTTGGATTTTTGCGAAACTCGGTTCAAGCTCATTTTTGACCAACAACTTATAAACAAAATGTTGTTTTATTGCAGAATTTAATATTAAGAAATTTTGTGTAAGCCATTTATTCCCTATGGTAATTTGTTTTTCAATATTTTCCATAAGTTCGTTGATTACTTTATTGTTACCTGCCGCAATATCAGCCAAAGTTATTAAAGAGTTTTCTATGTTTGGGTTTATATTTTTAATTGCAGGCATGATGTTGTGCCTGATATTATTTCTTGCGTACTTTGTATTTGAATTACTTGTGTCATTGTTAGGGTAGAGTTCATGCTTTATACAATATGCTTCAATATCGCTTCTTGAAAAGTTTAATATAGGGCGAATTACTTTAAATCCGCCTAAATCACGGAGTTCTCTAATCCCTTCAAGCCCGTTCAGTCCGGTACCCTTTATGATTCTGTATAAAATTGTTTCTGCATTATCACTTTTGGTATGGGCGGTTAAAATAGCGTCAGCCTCAAATTCTTCAGCACAACGTTTAAAAAAATCGTAGCGAAGTTCTCGTGCAATAAGCTCGGACGCCTTTGTGCCTTCTGCAAGAGTGTCGGAAATAAAAGTGATGTCATTTTCTTCACAGAATTGAAGACAACGCTCTTTTTCCGTTTCCGATTCTTTCCCTCGCCAATTATGATTAAGATGTGCAGCAACCAAAAGAAAACCATACTCTTTTGACAGCTGATTCATAATATCTAACAGACACATAGAATCCCATCCGCCGGAAAAACCGACAATAAATGTAGATTCGCAAGAAATATTTACATATTTCTTTAAAATATTTTTTACAGTTTCTTTCATATTATCATTATAACAGATTTTACAAATTTTCCTTTAATATTTCTAAATTTGTTTCAATACTATTTTAATCGGAAATTCTATTATTTTTACATAGTTCAAAAGGAGAATATATTTTTCTTGATTAATGTTTAAAATGCAGAAAAAGAAAGGAACATAATTTTATGAATTTTAAAGTTTTTGAATTAGATGAATTAATCGAGAAAAAAGACGAACCTCTTTTTATGATGAATTTATTGGAAAATAAAGAAAGCATGTTGAAAATGGTATCATTGGAAAAACAAGCGGAAATACCTCCTCACACATCAGCAGTTAATGTGTGCGTATATGTAATAGATGGCGAAATAGAAATTGTTTTCAATCAAATTGATAATTGTATTTGCGAAACTTGTCATTGTGAATCTTTTGATGAAAAAGAAGATGTCGAAAAACGTTTTAAAATAAAAAAAGGACAATTTTTCTTTTTTGAAAAAGATTATATGCACTTTGTTAAAGCATTAAAAGATTCTAAGTTTTTAGTTATAAGAATTTAGACTATATTAAATTTTAATATCCCTAAAGACAGAAAACAGGCAGTACAACATTTTTTGTCTGTTAGGGATTTTTTATTAAATTGTAAGTAAAAACCATTGTTCATTTAGCGGTTCTGAATTTAACGCTTTATAAAAAAACACCTTTGTATTTTTTGTGATAAGATTAACTTGTCGTAATAAAATATAGAGGTTTTATTTTATATGAGAATGTCAAAACTTTTTGTACAAACGCTTAGAGAGTTTCCGTCAGATGCGGAAGTAATGAGTCATAAATTACTTGTAAGAGCAGGTTATATAAGAAAACTTACAAACGGAGTATATAATTATCTTCCTTTAATGTGGCGTGTTTTAAAGAAAATCGAAAACATTGTAAGAGAAGAAATGGACGCCGCCGGTGCTCAAGAACTCTTAATGCCGTTTGTTCAACCGTCAGAATTATGGCAAGAATCAGGAAGATGGGATGTTTACGGCAAAGAATTAATGAGATTAAAAGACAGACACAATAGAGAAATGTGCCTTGGGCCTACTCACGAAGAAGTTATCACATCAGTCGCAAGAGAAGGCATTCGTTCATATAAACAATTACCTGTTAATTTATATCAAATTCAATCAAAATTCAGAGATGAAATCAGACCGAGATTTGGTCTGTTAAGAGGTCGTGAGTTCATTATGAAAGACGCTTACAGTTTTGACGCTGATGAAAAAGGTTTAGATGAATCATATAAAATTATGGCTGACGCTTATAAAAGAATTTTCGAACGTTGCGGACTTGAAACTAAAATGGTTCAATCAGATTCAGGTGCAATCGGCGGAAGCGTTTCCCATGAATTTATGGTACTTGTTAACGAAGATGCAGAAAATAATGCAGGTGAAAATGATGTATTCTACTGTACAAAATGCGGATACAGTGCAAATTCTAACCACGCAATTTCTGTTCTTAATAAAGTTGAAACTGACGGTAAATACGCAAAAGCAGAAATCGTTGATACTCCTGATACAAAAACAATAGAAGAATTGGCAGCATTCTTGAAAATTCCTGCATCCGTTATTTGTAAGGCATTGGTTTATGTTGTTGACGGTAAATACGTTCTTGCACTTATCAGAGGTGACAGAACTGTTGAAGAAACAAAGTTAATGAATGTATTTGCAGGAAACGATATAAGAATTGCAAGAAATGATGAAATTGAAGAAATTATGAATGCAAGCGGTTTAAATGCAGTTGCAGGTTTCATCGGACCTAAAGGATTAAAGAATATTGAAATTGTTGCAGATGAAACAGTAACAGAGCTTAAAAACTTTATTATCGGTTGTAATCAAACAGGTAAACACCTTGTTGGTGCTAACTGGGGTGTTGACGTTGAATTACCTGCAAAAATTGCCGATATCAGACTTGTTGAAGAGGGTGATAAATGCGTTGACTGTGGAGCCGACCTAAAGGTTACTAAAGGAATTGAAGTCGGAAACATATTCAAGTTAGGTACTAAATATTCAAATGCAATGAATGCAACATTTACAGATAAAGACGGAAAAGAAAAACCGTTTATTATGGGATGTTACGGTATCGGAATTTCAAGAACAGCGGCTGCAGCAGTTGAAAGACACTATGATGAACACGGTATTAAATGGCCGTTAGCGATTGCTCCATATACCGTAATTATTGTTCCTGTCAGTGATCAAGATGAAACACAAAAGAGTGTAGCAGAAGAGATTTATAATAAACTCTTAGCAAAAGGTGTTGAAGTATTAATTGATGACCGTGCAGAACGTGCAGGGGTAAAACTTAAAGATGCTGATTTAATCGGTATTCCTTATAGAATTACGGTAGGAAAAACAATCAAAGATAATTTGGTTGAATTTAAAACAAGAGCTACCGAAGAAACAATAACAATTACCCCTGATGAAGCGATTGAAAAAATATTATCACTATAGTAACTGTAATTATTGAATAAAAAATATAAAAACCAAACTCCTTTGAGTTTGGTTTTTGTTTAAATGTTATATTTTGTATGGGTAATCTTCTTTAAACTCCCACCCATCAAAAGATAATAGAGCAGTACAATATGCCTTATCCTGTCTGCATTTTTGGAGTGCTTGTTCCCTGGTTTTTATTGAAGCAGACTTATATGGAAGAAGGTTTTCTCCGTCCGTCCAACCCCATTGAGTTGCTGATTCCGGACAATATAAATACCTAAATTTATCTCGACCCTCAACATTTGGTTTTCTGTCGCCATTTATATCGATAACGAAGTCAATACACGTTCCTTTCATTATTGAGAATGAAGAACCGTCATTCAAATATATGGTTGCAAACATATTATTTGTACCGTATTTATGATAAACCAAATACGGCAGTAGGTAATTACAATTTATTAGTGAGTGTAGCTC
>CAVEOW010000029.1:0-1118 GCA_963617295.1 bacterium
GATGTATATTGGTGGACAAAGGAAATAGCAACTATCCGCAAAGTTTAGATGAAGCTGTTGAAATTGCTATTAGGGAATATTCAAAAAGAAATCGTACTTTTAAGAAGAATTTGACACCTGAAATGCAAGAACGAATTAAAAATAATACAAAAGAATACCCTATAATGCCCAGACCGAAATCCGGACTTGATAAAATTAAAAAACTGATAAATTCAAATAAGAAATTTATAATACCTGCTTTATTATTAGCAAGTGCAGGTTTAGCAATCTGCCTTGGTATAAAAAAACACAAGAAAGTAAAGCAAATGCAACCAAACAACATTTCATTCCCGAGTGTTCCTCAAAATCTTCAAACTTCACCAAGTATTTTTAGTTCAATGCAAAATCCGGTATAAAGAGGCAGTAATGAGAATATCTAAAATAAATTCATATAATTATAATTCTTCAATTAACTTCTCAAGCAAAGTAAAAAGGGTGTTACTCGGCAATATTGATGAAAAAATGAAAGAAAAAGTTGACAGTTTTGAAGAAACACATGAAAATGCAAAACTATTGGGACAAGGACTTTTTGCTCAAGCATACCTTTTCCCTGACTCCAATATTGTAATAAAAGAATCAATTCCGTCAGAGCAAGCAAGAATTGCAAACGGCAATTTTTTATCTGAAGCAATAAATTTATCAAGGCTGCCTGAACAATTAACTAATACTCAAAGGTTGGTTGCGGATGTTGAAACAGAAAAAGGCAACTATTACTTGCTTAGCACGTTAGTTGAAGGCAAAAAACCTGATTTTTCAACTGTATTTTGGGATAAATCAAGTTTTAAATCTTTATTTTCAAATATGTTAGAACTGGATAAAGCAGGAATTTTGCATGGGGATTTGAATAGAGGAAATTGCCTATTGGATAACGGAACTGTTAATTTAATTGATTACCAATGGGCAGACACATTTGATATTGATAATCCTGATGAAAATGATAATAAATTTAAGTTCCCCGATTTTATGATGCCTGCAAATTCACAAATGTTTGAAATGGCAAATCTTCCTTATTATTTTTCAAGGCTGAATGAAGAAAATCCGGAATTTAGTTTAACAGATTTATTTAAAATATACATGAA
>CAVEOW010000029.1:1128-8910 GCA_963617295.1 bacterium
CACAATATTGCAAAAACAGAGCCAATTATTTGAGGGGCAATGGAGCTTCTCCCGAAATGATTGAGTATGAACAACTACAAGCAAAATTTTTAAACAATCCGACAGATGAAGTTGTTAAACTTGAAGCTATGAAATTACAATTGTTATACGCATTTAGGCAATCTTTTTCTATGGTTGATAAGAATAATGCAGGAAAACATAATATTATCTCATCTGTATCAAGCTATTTATATACTGCCTTATGCGGAAAAAGTTTAGCAAATATGGCAGAACAATTAAAAGAAAATTCAACAGACGTACAATTCAAAAAATTTATGGATTACGAAAAGAGGTTTGGAGAATACTGGAAAAATAAAATTATAGATGAATTATCAGGCTCAAACCTTTCTGCTGACGGAGAATATGGCACTTTTAAATGGATAGTCAGAAATGCACAATTAAATCCGCATTGGAAAAACGGCAAAGTAGATATTAATGATGACTTAAGTGATAAATTTCAGTCCTCGATGAATAAAGAATTAGGGTCAATAAATGATATAAGTCCTGTTTTAAGTGATAAACCAACAGAATTAAAACAAGGAACATTACAAATATCAAATGATACAAAGGAAAAATTTGACAAAGCAAACGAAGTTATCGGAGAATTTGCAAACAAATTACCGCCTCGAACTGTTCTTTATGCGAAAAATGTGCGTGCATTAAATATTTTGAATAAGAATTTTACAAACTCTTTTTATGATTCATATTACGCTATGCAGCAACAAGATGTTTTATCTTGTATGTCAGCAAGTATAAAAGCACTGTATAACGCATCCGTATTGAAAAAAGAAGCCTATGACTTTTTTATAAAGGTTGATAAATCGCTTGAACCATACGCAAGAAAACAAATGAGTCTTTCCGGATATTCAATCCATGCACTTTATCATATCATTCTAAACCTATATAAAGACATTATGGAAAAAATTGACGAGGATGATAAAGACACTAATTATACAAACCTTAATGAGTTTAATGTAAAAAGAACCGTAATTTAAATTGTTCAGATAAATAATTTTTGATTTTTTGTGCAAATTATTCTTATCTGATATAATTATGCTATGAGAAAGTTATTAAAAGATTGTTTATATATATTTTTTGTAGTAGTTGTATTGTTTTTTGTCAGCAATCAGCCGTCATTCTCCCGTACTTTAAAATTTGCGCAGGTTTCTGACGTACATTACTCAACCGTTAGAGCTGACAACTCATACAAATTACTTTCAAAAACAAAACCTTTATTAGAAGATGCGGTTGACCAAATTAACAATACAAGAAATCTTGATTTTGTTGTCATAACAGGTGATATGATTGACAAACCAACAAAAGAATCCCTCGAAGAGGCGACTGATATATTAAATACGCTGCACGCTCCTTGGTATGCCGTTATCGGAAATCATGACACCACAACTGACGGATATTTGAAAAAAGATAAATTCATTGAAATTTTAAATGAAAAAAATCCAAATTTTAAATTTGATACGACATATTACACTTTTAAAACAAAATCAGGTTATCGCCTTATTTTCTTGGATGGGGCAAAAAACAAAGGTATTTCATCAAACGGAATTATTCCTCAAGAAGAATTAACTTGGCTTGACGATGTTCTAAAAAAATCAAAAAATGATGTTGTTTTAATATTCATACATTTCCCTTTGGTTCCTCCGTTTGAGTCCCCAACCCATGAAATATTAAATGCGGATGAATTTAAAGCAGTTCTTGATAAATACGAAATGCCGATTGCAATATTTTCAGGGCATTATCACATGACAAAAATCGTAAAAAGAGGAAATGTATTACACGTTTCAACCCCGTCATTGGCAGGATATCCTAACGCATTCAGAATTATTGAAGTAGATAACAAGCGAAAACAAGTTGTGTTCAACATTAAATTTATGGAAACAAATTTAAAAGAATTACAAGTAAAAACAAAAATATTAACTTTAGGCGGAGCAAGATATTACGGTCGTGAACAAGACAGAAATACAACCGTTGTAATTGATAAAAAGTAGAGGAAACCTATGAAAAAGAGCGAAGATTTTAAAGTAAAATTTTGGGGTGTAAGAGGTTCTTACCCTGTAGCAAACAAGGATTTCTTAAAATATGGCGGAAATACAGCTTGTGTTGAGGTTACTGTCGGCGGACACAGAATTATTTTAGACGGAGGAACAGGCATTATCCCGCTTGGAGATAAAATATTTAAAGAACATATTTCTTCTTCCGAAGATGTCTTTAACAGAACTCCAATGAATGTTCTTGTGCTTTTAAGCCATGTTCATCAAGATCATATTCAAGGTTTAAACTTTTTTAAACCTATTAATTCTTTGACAACTCAATTTTCGTTATATGGTTATAGCGGGTTTGATTCAAGTCTTGAGGAAACTTTAGCTGAATTAATTTACGGGAAGTCTTTTCCGTTAAATCTTTATGACGTTACTGCCGATTGCCATATTTCAGATATAACAGAGGCTGATATTATAATTCTCGACAAAGAAAATGATTTACCTGTCGTAAAAAGAATTACCGGAATCTCGGATATAACTCCTAAAAAAGATGAGGTAGTTATTTCGTTTATGAAGTCAAATGCACATCCAAACTTTGGCGTAATGTGTTTTAAAATTGCATATAAAGGGAAAACAATGGTTTATGCTTCCGATACGGAATGTTACTCCGGCGGCTCTAAAAAATTGGAATTATTTGCAAAAGATACGGATTTATTAATTCATGACAGCCAATATACAACAGAGGATTATTTATCAATTGTTGTACCAAAACAAGGTTACGGACATTCAACTTTCAGTATGGCTTATGAAACTGCCGTTGCTGCTAATGCTAAAAAAATGGCATTTTTCCACTTTGACCCGTCATATAACGATGAAAAATTGACTTATATTGAAAACATCTTTAAGAATAAAAATAAAAACTGTTTCTTTGCAAAAGAAGGATTAGAAATTTGTTTATAAAAAAATTGTTTATAGCATTTGTTTTCTTTACTTTTCTTGGGGAATTTGCTCTTGCCGACGAAACAATTAAGGCTGAAAATAATGCATACAGGCATAATAATAAAGGTCTGATTTATGTAAGAGAAAAGTACTACTATGGTGCGATAAAAGAGTTTAAAATGGCAATTGATTTAAACCCCGAAACGCAAGCTGCTGCCGTCTATTATACAAATCTTGGCAACACCTATGAAACAATCGGTTATTCAAATTTGGCTCAACCTTGTTTTGAAAAAGCGGTAACTCTAAATGCACTTTGTTTTGAGCATTACTTAAATTTAGCTAAAAATTATAAAAAACTTGGTATTGTAAATGAAAAAATAACGGAATTTTCATCTAAGACAAATTCTCCGTTAAATGCAATAATGGTTGGGCTTCTTTATATACAAAACGGTAACAAAAATACAGGGATAACAATTCTTGATGAATTTTGCAACTCTGAACCTAATTTAATGATTACTGCGGGGGTAAAGAATTATATTAAACAAATCAGCTCAAAGTCATGAGTGATTTACCGTGAGAATCAGTTCCGCCTGTTTTTATCAGGTTGTACTTTTCTGCAATACCGCTAACAATACATTCGGAGTGGAATTTCACAAACTTACGAAGTCCGTGATAACGATAATAAACTTCAACCCCGTCTATTCCCATATCAGCAAACTCTTTAATAAATTTGTCAAGATTAGGAGTCCAATAGCAGCAAGGATGTGCTAAAACCGCAACTCCGCCCGCCATTTGAATTGTATCTATAACATCTTTCGGATTACGTAATTCAAACAATCTGCAAATATTATGGTTTGTACCGTATTTACTTTTCGCACAAATATTTCTAATCCCTCTGTTATCAATATTTATTCCGTATCCTAAAATATGAACAAGCACGCCTTTATATGTACAATCAAACTCAACCGCAGGAATTACAAAATCATCTTTAAGGATATTTGTTGATAAATAAGCATCAATTGAGTTGTGGTCAGCAATTGCAATGTATCTCATTCCATGCTCTTTTGCTTGTTCAACAATTTCATAAGGAGTCATTTTACCGTCAGACTCTGTAGAGTGAATGTGTAAATCAATACCCTTATAAAAATCTTCCTGTTTAAATGATGATAATAAAGTTTTTATTTCTTCTTTTGTCATGATAAAATTTGTTCTATACTATATATGCTAATATAAAATCAAAAAAAGGGGAAGTATGGCAAAAAAGAAAGCAAACAAATTCTTCGGAGTTTTTCAAATCTTTTTCTCGGCAGCAAGAGAATATTTTTTGTATCTTGATAAACTTTTAAAATACCTTGCGTTTCCTTTGTTGGGACAAATCATCCCTGTTATTCTAATGATGATATTAGCCTATTATTTTAGAATAAATTTTGATACACTAATTTCAAAAGGCGGATTTTTTGGGGATGAAAAGAACTTATTAATTCTGTTTTGCGTAATTTTAATCCCTCTGTTTCTGATATTTTTAAAAGCATTTTTCGATTATATCATTGCTTTTTCAGCTTTAAATATAATGTTTTATACGGTAGGCGGTAAAAAGAAAGCACAAAATACGGATTTTACTTCATATAACAATGTAATTAAACGTAAACTCGGCACATATATTGCTTTAATGTTGATTATTTCAATATTATTTATTATTCCGCCGTTATGCTTTTTTATTCCGATAACCGCATTATTTTTATGCTTTGCATTTCAGATTTTTGCCATTGAAAATGACGTTTCTGCAATAAAAGCAATAAAAAGAAGTTTTGAATTAACGGCTTCAAATCTTATGCCCGTTATTTTGATGATAATTTTATGTTATTTATCAACATATTTGTTTTTCCCAAAACTGTTTATGTGGTTAGCTGATAAAACTTCGGTGTCATTCTTTTTTGCTAATATGTGGCAAAATTTTGCTTCCGAAATTATTGTCGAACCAATTAATGATTTATTAGGAACAATTTCTGTCCTTGGTGATAAATTCATATATAATGTTGATTCTGTATTTGTTTCAAAGTATATGTTTGAGATTGTTCTATCCTCTATAATTATTGGAATTACACTGCCTTTCAGATGTTGTTGTTTTACAAACCTATATAAACTCTGTGATTCAGACAAAATTAAAGAATTTTCAAAAGAATCCGAAGAGATAATTAGTAGGGCAACAAATAAAAAGAGAAAGAATTAATTCGGGATATGTTTAAGTGCAAAAAATGCAACTCGGCAGATAAGTTTGAACTTATGTTCAATCCGGAGTATAAAGGTTCAAAAACTTTTAACCTTGAGTACAGTAGAAATCAGGATATTATTATAACTGTTGATGGTTATACATTTATTCCCGATTTAAAATTTATGAATGCTCATGCTGTCTGCCGTTATTGCGGAAATATCAACTGCTGGGATTATGAATAAGATGATTAGGGAATAAGTATTTTTTAATTAGCACTCATCTTTGCCTATTATCGTATTTTTTTCTGATAAAAACTTATTATACAGGTCTTCCGTAATTTCAGGTTGAGCTTCATGAATTTCACCATATATATCTTCTTGGCTTAAAGGCAGTGTCGGATCTTTTCTGTACAAAGATGTAATCATATCTTTTAATTGCCCGATATTGAACTTTGACTTTGTATCTTTATTTCTTCTTTCTACTTCATTTGCCAGTTCAGACACATTTGTTCCTTTAGATTTATAATTTTTAATGAAAAATTCAAGAACTTTTCTGAGATTTTCTCCCTCAGGCGGCTCTATTGACATAATAATAGGAAAAACATCTTCATCATTTTTAAAGTCAATTCCCATTCTAAGAGGGCTGTTCGTTGCCATAAATACAGAACAATGATAATCTTTACTGCAAGTTTTAATAAATTCTTTTAATGAGTTTCTTATTACGGAATCATCATTTAAAAACCTGTCAGCTTCATCAATAAATATTATTGTTCTTGCTCTTGATTCTCCAAAGTTTTCTTCGTTTTTTTGTGCAATTTCAAGAATTTTATCCATAATTCTTTGTTGTTCGTTATGGTCAGTCGGTTTACTGCTTCTGATTTTTACGATTTTTGCGTCTGTCTCTTCTGCTATTGCCTTTGTTATTGAGGTTTTACCGTTACCTATAGGTCCAAAGAACAAAACTCCGCCTGCAATATCAACATCTTCCCCATCTTTTTCACGTTTAACTTTATCGATAAACTCTTCATTTAAAATTCTAATTTCACGTTCATATCCTGCAATTCTGCTGACCCCTTTTTCGGGACGTGAACTATATATTGTTTCTCCTGTCTTTAAATCAGGAAATTCTTCTTTTCTGTCGCACTTTTTTAAGTCCTCTAATGCTTGTTTTGAAATTAAAACTAATTTGTCTGCAATAACTGCACTTCTATCAATAAAATTAGAGGTGTTAACATGTTTGGTTTCTTCATCCCAAACATCTGATAAATCGGAAACCTCAAATAATGATTGGTTATTTCTTTCCAAGAACGAAAGTTCGATATTTCTTTTCCAATCAGCCATTATGTATTGCTGGGGTTTTCCTACGGTGTAAGTTCCTGCTGATTGTTGAATATTCGGATTTTTCTTTCTTCCTTTTACTTTTATACCTTTAAAACTTATGTTGTTAATTGAATTTATCTTCATAATATTAAAACCTCTCGGAACTTAAATTTCTGCTTCATTCATATAAGGAACATCAACAGGTATTTTTAATCCCACTCTGTGTGATGACATTGCCTCAGGGTCTAAAGATGTTTCGTCCGTAGTACAGAACAAAATCACCGAGTGAAAATCTTGGCTTGCATCACTCATCAAGTCTTTCATTGTTGCAATATTTTCTTTGGAATTAAACATCGGGTTTATAAGTTTATCCAATCCGTTTACCAAAATAAGTGAATATTTACCTGTTTCTTGATATTGTTCTTCTGCACTTTCCAATGCTTCTAAAATATCAGATTGTAAATCATCATTATTATCTTTATAAGAAACGGTTTGACTTACAATACCGTCCCTTGAAGCAGTCCAATGAGCTAAATCTTTCATTATAAAAGGATTTTCTCCGTATAGCATTACGCAGTTCGGCAGTAATTCTTTGGGAGAGTCCTTTCTCTTTATTATTTCAAGTATATTTTGTGCAAGAATATTTTTAACAGTTTCTTTTTTTTCTTCCAGTTTGTAAACATCCAGTACATTATTAGCTGTTAAATATGAATTGGTTTTCTTTGCCTCAAGCATTACCTTTAATGCGTCAACTATTATTCTTTTTGTATCAACATCAGTATTATTATCAGCACCACGTAATTCATTTAAGGCTCTTACAGGCATGTTTTTACTGTCTGCATTTGATATTTTGTTTGCAAAATTATCATCAGATAATCTCGCAAATAAATTTCTATTTGATATTATTATATCAATATCGTCTAATTTTTCTTCTTTTGCTTGATTTAAAGGGGAAGGTAAGTTTTCAACTCCATATTCCATTGCAGAATATAAATCTCCTTGAGCCAGATGATATATTGCCATTTCTTGAGGATTTATTCTTGTATTTAATTCAAATTGTTTTATGTTAGCAGCGGAGTCAGCAGGAGAATCAACCCACCCTTTCTTTACAAGAATTGAGTCATACATTTTTTGTACAGATTCATCTTCAACCCCAAACATCCTTTTGAAATTCAGAAAATCATCATAATCCCCTCTATTATATAAATCAGTTAAAACAGCTGCAGGGTTGGGTTTTCCGAGAGTGGCAAACCAATTACCGTTTTCTCCTATATAC
>CAVEOW010000030.1:0-8884 GCA_963617295.1 bacterium
TAAAGGCTTTTACTCTTAGCGAGGTTTTAATTACCCTCGTTATTATTGGTGTTATCGCCGCAATCACTGTTCCAAATATTATTCAAAGTACTCAGAATAAAGAATTACATTCAATGTACAAGAAAAATATTTCTGTCATAGAAAATGCTCTTAATCTTGCACAGGTTGAAGAGGGTATGATAGGGGATAATTCAGTTATTTTTACACCATCAAGTGATAGTAACCGTAATTATGAAACAGCAAAGCGTTTTGCAACATATTTGAATACAGCAAAAATTTGCAAGAATAAAACAGACAAAGGTTGTTTGGGTGTTTATTATAAAGGGACATACCAACTTAACAATAATACTTTTAATTCAAATAATGCGAGAATTATATTAAATGATGGTTCTATATATGATATCATTCAATTTGATACTTGTGATACGATAGTTGATACTTGCATAAGAGATGAAGTCGGAAATTGCAAGAAAGATGAAAACGGAAACAACCTTCAAGGCGGAAAATGGAATAAACCTTGTGCTCAAATTTTTATTGATGTTAACGGTGCAAAAGGTCCAAATATTTTTGGTAAAGACCTCTTTGTTATTAATGTAAGAAAAAATAACATTTTTGTAAGCCGTTATGATTCAGAGGGTGGATCTGCAGCAAAAGATATAATGACAGGAAAAATATAAATTTATGTACTTTCTAAAAATATATGCGGAATGATATCATTAAAACTTCGTTTGTAGTAGTATAGTTATATGGAAAAGATATTAAAACGACCTGAATTATTGCTCCCTGCAGGCAGCAAAGAGAAAATGGAATATGCCATTCAGTATGGTGCTGATGCACTTTATTTGGGAATGGTTGATTTTAGTTTAAGAGCTATGAGAAAAGGGGAACTTATCACTCTTGATAATCTGAAAGATTGCATTGATTTGGCTCATTCTTACGGAAAAAAAGTTTATCTGACTTTAAATATTTTTGCGTATGATGATGACATAAAAAAAATGCAGGAGTCGGCAGAAAAAATTAATGAGGCAAATCCTGACGCAATATTATTTTCTGATTTTGGAGTTTACAATGTTCTTCGCAAATATATGCCTAACATTCCGTTGCATGTCAGCACGCAAACTAATATTTTAAATTCGGAAGCTGTTAAATTTTGGCAAGATTTAGGAGCCGAAAGAGTAGTTCTTTCAAGAGATTTATCTTTAAAACAAATTGAAGAAATAAAGAAAAATGTACCTGATATGGAGCTTGAAGTCTTTGTTCATGGGGCTCAATGTGTTTCTTTCTCCGGAAGATGTTTGCTTAGCGACTATATGACAAAAGGCGAGCGAAAAGCTAATCACGGAAATTGCTCTCAGTCATGTCGTTGGAGTTACAAACTTGTGGAAGAAACTCGTGACGGAGAGTATTATGACATTGAACAAAATGAGCGTGGTACTCACATTTTAAGTCCGAAAGATTTAGCTCTAATCAATTATTTACCTGAATTGATTGATTTAGGTGTTGATTCTTTCAAGATTGAGGGAAGAACAAAAAGTCTTTATTACGTATCGGCAGTTGCTAAAGCGTACAGAAAAGCAATTGACGATTACCTTGAAACAGGAAAAATCAACGAAGAAGAAAATTATAATGAAATAAGAAAAATAGGCAACAGAGGTTACTCTACAGGATTCTATTTACATAAACCTGATGAGGACGGCTATAGCTATGATATTTCAAAAGGCTTGGCTGGGGCTGATTGTCTTTGTGTTTTCATGGATAAAAAAGATGATTTATACAAAGTTTTAACAAAAAATAAGTTTCTATTGAATGATGAAATTGAAATCATTACTCCAAAAGAATGCTTTAAAACAATAGTTACAAAGATTATTGACGATAAAACCGAAGAAGAAAAAGAACTTTCAAACACAAATGATGTGTCTTGGTTAAAATTGTCGGTTGAACCAAAAGATTATAAATATGCACTGGCAAGAACTATCGGAGTAAAAAACGTAAGATGATATTGAAACCTGATTATAATTTAGAATCCCTTTTTGATATTGATTTTAAAGAAATAAAATCATTGGGGGTTAATGCGGTTTTATTTGATTTAGATAGTACCGTAATGCCGTCAAAATCAGGTGAATATCCAAAAGAAGTAAAGGAGTTACTCCAATCTTTAAAACAAAATTTTGTGGTAGCAATTATAAGTAATAATAAAAACAAAGATTATATCTCTAAAGTTCAAGGAATGTCTGATTTTAGTGTTATCGGAAATGCAAACAAGCCATCCCCAAAGGTTATGCAAGAATTTTTAAAATCCGTAAGCATTCAGCCGAGTGAAACTGTTGTTATTGGGGATAGACCCTTAACTGACGTGCTTGCAGGCAAATTACTCGGAGCAAAAACTATTTTGGTTGACTCCATTACCAAAGATACAGAACCGCCATTAACAAGATTTGTCAGAAAACTTGAAAGGCTTGTAATAAAGAAATAATACGGGTTTCGCAAATTTTTGTTTTCTTATTAATTTTAATACACTAATATATAGTTTACAGACGGATAGAAATTCTTATCAGTCGTTGTATCTTTTTCAAAAAGGAGATACAAATGATTAATATATTGAATGAAAAAAATTTTAAAGAAAATACAAAAAACGGTATTAAATTGATTGCATTTACTGCACCTTGGTGCGGATTTTGTCAAAAACAAAAGCCTGTACTTGAAGAGATAGCACAAAACGATATTTGGATTGGAGATATTAATGCAGATGAAAATCCGTCATTGGTAAGACAATTTAGTATATCTGCATTCCCCTCATTTGTATTATTAAAGGACGGAAAAACTATCGGTGAATTTGTCGGATACAGAACAAAATATGATTTATTAAACACGGTTTTAAAGTTTATAGGTCAATAAAAAAAAGTCCGAATTAAATTCGGACAATTACTTAAGAATTATAGTCGTAAGTAAATATGAAAGGAATTATATTAGTTTCTATACCCTATCCCTGCTCTATAACCTGATAATGTGTACATTACAGGTAATGCAGGTTCTATCCATTTAAGTCCGGATAGTAAAGAAACAGTTGCAATATCATCTGTATGAAGTCCGATGTCTAATGCTTCGGGCTTCCTTTCTTTATTGGCTTGTTCAGCTTTATCAACATTTGCTTTATTATTTTTCTTATTGAAACACGGGTCAATAATTTTTTCGCTTATTAAATTTGCTATTTTACTGCCACCGATAATACCTGTTGCAACAATTCCGGCAGTCATTCCGATTGCTCTTGATGCTTTTGACTTAATACCGCATTTTTCCATTATTCCAAGAGCTACACCGGCTCCGACATTGCACATAAATATATTTGCAAGATATTGGTATGACCCCTCTTTTATTTTATCGGGAACTTTAGCTTTCCAATTTTCTTTATCGGTTGCCCTATCAGCAGCAATTCCTCCTAAAATTCCGCCTACAACAGGAACAGCACCAAATATTGATAAATAACCGATTTCGGAAAAAATGTCCTTTGCACTCATGTTTTCCGGTGACGGGATTAATTTTTCCAAAAATTCTTTTCCGCTTGACTTATCTTTTAAATTTGTATATAAACTTTTAACCTCTTTAAAATTTAAAATCTTATCTTTTCCTTTTTCCAAAATTTTTGATGTTGCTTCCTCCGGTTTTGCAGATTTGATGAACGTGTCTATAATTTCTTTGTTATTTCTTTTTATAACATCTAAACTTGCAGGAAGTTTTCTTTTTGTAATTGCAGAAGCAATATGAGGAGCAGCAAGTGCCGAAGCAACCGTAACCCCTAATATAAGCCCTGTTTTTAACGCCCTTTGTTTACGTTTTTCAGGGGCTTCTTTTGATGCGTCATAAGCTGTATATGCCGCAGCTCCGCCTGCCAAGATTGCAGGCACTGCTTTTTGAAACTTTGATACTAATATCGGCTGGTCTAAAAACTTACCTAATACGGGCAAATTGTTCATTGTTGGTATTATAATCCTTTCTTAAAGTTATCTGTAATCTCTTTATTATTTTCGCAATATTGTTGAAATTTCATTATTCTTTTAAATACATCATCACTTATAACATGCTCAATTTTGCAAGCATTATCTTCGGCAACATCTTTTTTCAATCCGAGTGTTTCTTCAAAAAATGCAGTGAGGGTATTGTGTTTTAAAATGACATCTTGAGCTTTCTTCAACCCCTCTGTTGTAATTGTTATCCCCTTATGGCTTTCATATACAATCAGATTTCTTTCTGCAAGTTTCGCAAGAGCTTCAGATACCGACGCTCTTGAGATATTAAGTTTTTTTGCAACCTCAACAGCTTTTACGTTATCTCCCGTCTTTAGCAAATTACAAATGATTTCCAAATAATCTTCTAAGCTTGCACTTAGTTTACTCATGACAAATGCCTTTCTTTTAAAAATTATTGTAAGGCATGCCTAACAAAATGTCAAATACAAAAAAATGTAGTATAATAAATCCGAAGGATTTTATATGTTAAAAGTAGCAATTACGGGAAATATCGCAAGCGGAAAATCACAGGTTGAAAGAATACTGTTGACCATGGGATTTAAAGTTGCCGATACCGATAAATTAAATCATTTTATTCTGGCTTCGGATTATTCGGCAATACAAGAGATTAAAAGTGCTTTTATTGAGGATGATATTCTTGATGAAAACGGTCATATTTCAAGAGAAAAATTGGGGAAAGTTGTTTTTTCTTCCGTTGATAAAAAGATTAAACTTGAAGAAATTTTACATAAACGAATTTTTCAAAAAGTAGAAGAATTTTTTAAAGAAAATTCAACTCATGACATTGTTTTTGTGGCTGTTCCTCTATTGTTTGAAACTAATCAACAAGTAAATTTTGATAAAATTATCTTTGTTTCAGCGGATAAAGATATTCGTTTAAAACGTTTAATTGAGCGTAACAACTACACAGAAGAATATGCATTAAAACGTATATCCTCACAGGAAGATGAATTTGAAAAAATAAAAAAATCAGATTTCACAATATACAACAACTCTGACTTCATTTCATTACAAAAACAAGTCATAGATGTTGTTAATAAGCTAAAAAATAATTAATCCGTTATTTTTATTTTGTTTGATGTTAATCTTAGAATTGATGATTTATAAAAATCAGTATTGATATTCAAGTACTCACCTAAAACCAACAGTGAGAACAAGAAATCTCGAACTTCTTCTATATTATCATTTTGCTCCAAAACTTTATCAAGTAAATTTGTAAACTTCATGTAGATTTTGTTGAAATACATGTTTTGAGCTTCTGCAATATCAATACAAAGATCAAGTTTATTTACGCATTCAAACATTTTTAAAATGTTATCAAGCCTGTGTATTTCAAAATTCTTCATGAAATTATAAATTGTTTTTTGTATTTGTTCTGTAAATATTTTGCATGTTTTCTCTTTGTTAATTTCAATATTAAAGGATTTTGCTTCATTCGCTATTTCAACAGCCTTTTGAATAAGCTCATCATCTATTATATTGCTTGAATTTTCAAACAATTCATTGAAATCATTAGATAGAGTGTATTGGGCTGCCAATTTATATTCCAAAGGAACAGTAATTCCTAAGCTGATTAATTGCAGAATAAAGCTCTTACCCTCGTTGTAAACATCTCTGTACGTATTAGAGAATTTACCGAGTTTGTCTTTTAGTGTTGATAAAATAATTTTGCTTCTGTCCTCAATTAATACATCTTTTAGAGTGAAATATTCTTTACCGAATACATTATCTAAGGCTCTTATAATTTCCGTTATCGGATAATTATTGTAAATATCAATTAATTTCTTTGCAATTTCCTGTGTATTTTCTTCTTCATTGTAGGATTTAACCGTACAGTGGAAATCTCCCTCAGGGAATTGAACTGCAGCATAAAGAAAATCAAATTTTTCTAATGTTATTTTAGATTCAATTTCAATTCTGCCCACCGAAAATGCGGTTGTTCCTTTTGAAACGTACTTGCTGTAGTGCTTTTTAATGTTGTAGCAATATAGCGTTGAGCAATCATCAAAGTTTGTGTGCATTGAAGATATTGCCCAAAGTGCTGCAATTTGTTTAATTGAAACTACTGACGGTTTTATAAATTTTTCATAAACATCTTTACCTGTTCCAAAACCGTGAATATTACTGATTGCAGTATTTAAAATTTTCAAAAACTCGCTTTCAATGTCTTTTGATGAGAATGAGGCTGCAAGTTGCATTGCTCTTGCTGCATACTTCATAATTTGAGTTGTTTCAAGACCGGATATTTCAGAGAAAAACCAACCGCAGCTTGTAAACATTAAAAGTGATTGACGTTGCATTTCCATTAATTTTAATGCTTTGATTTTATCGGCTTTTTCAAGCGGATATCTTTGATGTTTTGCTAAAAAGTCGTTTATAGAATTTTTACATCTGTCCAGAATTACGGTAATATAGTCGTTTCTTGCAACCCATATATCTTTAAAATATACTGAAGCGTTTTCTTCAAAAATTTTTATTAATTCATCTCTAACGTAGTTTAATCCGTCCCTTAAAGGTCTTCTCCACTTTTGATTCCAGCCGTAACCTCCGCCTGTTGAACAACCGCAGTCGTCACACCAACGACCGACTCCGTGAGAGCAGCTCCAAGCAGAAACATCTTTAATATCAGCTTCATACTGAACACATTCTTGAGCTAAATAGTTTGCATAGTTTGTAACTTCAAACCCCTCATCTTTTGCTTTGATTTTCAGAATATATGAAAGTGCCATATCCCCAAATTTCGTATGATGACCGTAGCTTTCCCCGTCAGTTGCAATGTTTACAATCTGATTGTAATCTCTTTGGTCTGAAATTCCGTCTTTTAACCTTGAAATAAACTTATTTCCGTCAGTAAGAAGCTCATCAAAAGCTACAGATTTTGAAATTGAACCGTCATAGAAGAATAAATCTATGTATTGAGATTTGTCGGGAGCTGTGTAATAACGGTAAGCTCTGGCAGGGTCAACGTTACCCCAGCTTACATCTTGCCATTTATCCTCGCCGATTTTTCTTACTGCTTTTACCTGATGAGGTGATAATATTGTAAACTTAATACCGCAATCGGCAAGAGCCTTTAATGTTTCTGCATCACAAGCTGTTTCGGCAAGCCACATTCCCTCAGGTTTACGTCCGAAACGGTATTGAAAATCTTTAATTCCCCAAATAATTTGAGTATATTTATCTCTCTTATTTGCAAGAGGCATAATAATATGGTTATAAACCTGTGCAATTGCGTTTCCGTGACCGTTATTCTTTGCAGCACTTTCTATATCTGCTTTTATAATTCTCTCGTAGGTATATGGGCTGTTTAATTCAAGCCATGACAACAAAGTAGGTCCGAAATTGAAGCTGATATATGAGTAGTTGTTGACAATATCAAGTATTTTATTTTCGTTTGTTACTATTTTAGATACGGAATTTGGAGTGTAGCACTCTGCGGCAACTCTGGCATTCCAATCGTGATAGGGGTTTGCACTGTCTTGTATTTCAATTGTTTCCAACCACGGATTTTCTCTCGGCGGTTGGTAAAAATGCCCATGTATTGTTAAATATACTTTTCTATTATCCTTCACACCTAACTCCTGGCCGTAAAATATTACTATTTAGCTTCTTTTTCTTTTTTCGTAGTAACCGTTAACTCTTTAACATCAAGCCACGGATCTCCGATTGCAGTAGAAAATACGTTTCCGGAAATTACAATCTTATCACCCGTTTCTAAATCCGCATGTTTTTCAGCTAATTCTCTATCTATAAAGATTTTCATTTCCGATAACGGAATAACGTGGTCTTTTACGTCATCACGTTTAATTAATATTCCGATATATTTAGTGCTTTCTCTCTTTGCAGGCTCATAATCCAACCCTAAAGAAGAAAAAGAAACAAACTCCGCATTAAAAGTTACATTTTTATGCAGATATTTTTCCGGATTAGCTACAATAATTAACGGAGAAACCTGCATATAAGTTTTTTCCGCAACTTGTTTTTGAACTGCAGTAGTAACAGAGTTTACAACATTATAATTTGTGCTTGTAAACATTATGCCCGCAAATAAAAGCAAAAAGAATGATATTTTAAGTTTATTATTCATTATTATTCCTCTAAAATCAAAGTTTTTCATAATTAATATTTTATCATATTTTGAAAAAAAAGCATTAGCCCCAAATGAATGAAATAAAATAAGAGAAAGTAAGTATAAAAAAACAGACATTTGTCTGTTTTTTGTTCCATACTATAAATTAAAGTAACTATGTCTATAATCCCGTATCGCTGCTATAATTTTCATCCTCTTCAACAGCTTGTTTTTTAAATTTGAATTTAACAAACTTATCTTCATTATTAATTTTTTTTCGCATTCTGCACTTGAATAAAAGTCTGTCATAATATCGTTCTAATAATATTAATTGTTCTATAATTACTTGCTGAACTTTAGTTCTAAATTTGCTAATATTTTCTAAATCGCTATCTTTTTTACGGCATTTATTGATATCACTACGTATAAATGCAAGAATAGGCTTATTTAAACTTTTTGCATAATCAAATTCTAATTCTGTATAACTTAAATTTAGTTTAGGATGTTGAGAACCATAACGACCACCAACTATAAGAATATAGTAATCACAACTTTCTATACAGTTTTTTATATGTTCAAACTGCTCTTGGCTACTCGCAACAAAGGATTCCATTCCAATAGGAATATTATTTGTAATTAGTATTGCTTCCAGCGCAGCTCTTCTTTCATCCTGTAAATCGTCAAAAGTTGAACTTATAAAAATCTGATATTTTTTATTTGTCACGCATTACTCCAAATTGTTTAAAATACCATTTTCTAAATCTTGAATATTATAAACTGTATCCAAAAC
>CAVEOW010000031.1:0-8849 GCA_963617295.1 bacterium
GTAAGTAACAATTCAGCCTTAATTGTATTAACATCATCATAAACGGGTGTATTTAAACATCTTTGTACACCAAGTTCACTAAGTGCATACTCACTCAGATATCCGAGGACTTTATCAAATTCTAATATTTTCGCAGATTTGTTTTTCATACTTATAATTATAAACACAAAAAAAGAGGATAAGAAAACTTATCCCCTTTTTCATATAAAAAGAAATTACTATTTCTTGTTAACAATTTCTTTAAACTTTTTACCGGCTGAGAATACAGGAGCTGTTTTAGCAGCGATTTTAATTTTTGCACCTGTTTGAGGGTTACGGCCTGTTCTTGCCGCTCTTTTTCTTGATTCAAAAGTACCGAAGCCAACTAATGTAACTTTTTTACCTTTAGCAACAGTTTTTTCGATTGTGCTCATTAAAGCATTTAATACTTCAGCAGCATCTTTTTGTGTAACTTTTGCTTTTTTTGAAACTTCTTGTACTAATTCTTCTTTATTCATGGTATAAACCCTTTCCTTATGTACTACAGTTCTCATTATAGCGGTTTTTTTCAATGAGTCAATACCTTAACTTAAAGTCTGTTTTAGATTTGAGATTACATAACTTCTATTTTATTCTGAAAAACATTATGATTAGTACCTATACAGAAATTCAAATCCCAAAAACTTTTAATCGATATATTCTCGTTTATGTTTGTAAACTCTACTTTTTTTGGAGGATATTTGAAAAAAAGTATATACTTTTTTTGAATATTAAAATTGAAAATGCTATAATTAGCTAAAATTATGGTATATAGGGGAAATTATGCTCCAAGAAGCAACAAAAATTTTAAATTCAGCATTTCATAACAGTTTTATAAAAAACTTAAGTTTATATCTTCATGACTGCGTTAGAGAAGAAGTTCAAAGTTCAACTTTCAGAAATTTAAAACAAGATAAAGACAACAAGTGGATATTTCTTGAAACAGAGTCTAAAGGGGATGAAAAACCGTCTTTACTTTCTAACGAGAAAGTATTTACGATGTTCCCTCAACCGTTAAAACTTGACGGCTCTGATTCTTATCTTACAGAACTTATGTTGTTAAGCGAAAATAGCCAAAAAGATAAGTATTTAATATACGGTTATTTATTTTTGGTGGGGAAAAATACAAAATCAAAACGTAAAAATGAGTTTTTAACTCCGCTTTTATACTCTACCTGTAAACTTGAAAGAGTAGGCATGAACATAGAATGCTCGCTTCTTGAAGAGGGGCTTTCTTTAAATACCGCTGCTCTGACAAGTTTAATGAATTTGTCGGGAGAAGAAGACGAAATTGATAATATGCTGGACGGACTTCTTGACGTTGTTCCAAAATTACCGTTAAAAGAAGAAGATTTAAACATATTTTTAACAACATTAAAATCACTAATTCCTGATATTGATTTAGAATTAGCCAAAGAAGAAAATCTTGAAAACAATGTGAAAGATGACGGAAGTGATTTTTATGTTGATAAACAAGTTAACTATGAAAATCTCAATGAAATAATAGAAGAAGCGGTTGAAACAGAAAAACCTAAGACTCAAATAAAACCTGAAAAGGTAGTTATTTCAAATAAGAGTGCAATAATTTTAACAAAAAGACCGCTGGTTACGGCAGGTGTTCTTTATGAATTAATGCAAATAGCAGAAAAACCGTCAGGTGTTATTCGTGAAACAGCATTGAATGTTGTAAATGAAGAATACATGCAAGGCAAAAATAAATCAGCAAGCAAGATTATAAAAGAAAATAATTTAAAAGATTTTGTTGCCGTAACGCCTTTATCTTTAAGTGATTCACAAGAAGATGTTATAAAAAATCTTGAAGATAATACTATTTTGTCTGTATATGGACCACCCGGAACAGGTAAATCACAAACAATTGTAAACCTTATCTGCCATTTAATTTCAAACGGCAAGACTGTTTTGGTTGCTTCAAGAATGGATAAGGCAACAGACGTTGTTGCAAATCGACTTAATGATTTTGGAGCACCGTTTCTAGCATTAAGAGCAGGCAGAGCTAATTATCAAAAACAGCTGTCTTTTGATTTACAAGATTTAATTTCAAACAAAGTTGATATAGATACAGGTTTTGAAAACTCTATTCTTGTTGATGTTGAAGACATGCAAAAACTTGTAAACTCTATAAGAGAAAGAGAAAACAAGTGTGAAGAAATTATTAAACTTGAAGAACAATGGCAAAAATTGACCAAAGAGTGCAAGCAAAAGGAAAGAGAACTTGGAACTTTGCAATTTTTGACAGGCAAATTAACAATGCAAGAAATTGATGACATTGATAATGCAATCAAGAACTTAGAAAAAAATGCCGAAAAACAAGGACTTTTCTCTAATATATCGACAAACTTTGCAAATCATCAATTAAAAAAGATAATTAACAACAAAGATTTCAAGCCTGATTTTGAAAATATTGAGAAACTTAAAATCGAGCTTATTATTGCACGTTTAGCAACTCAAGCCCGTTATGTTGAAACACAGATTTTCAAACTCGGCAATATTCATAATCTGCTTGAAGAAATAAAAATGCTAAAGAAAAAACAAAAAACTTTAGCAATTGAAATATTAAAAGGTAAAAGACGTAATGCGTTAAAGGGTTTATTGCGTGATCAGGTAAAAAGACAAAGATTAATTGTTCACACAAAAGCTCTTACTACAAGAAAGAAGAATTTGCAAAACAGACTTCTTGAGGATGAGGACTTTAAGCCGTTATTGGAAGCATTCCCTTGCTGGTGTGTAACCACTTATGCTGTTTCAGATTCACTCCCGATAAAACCGGGGTTATTTGATGTTGCCATTATTGATGAAGCATCTCAATGCGATATTGCAAGTTGTCTTCCTCTCTTATTCAGAAGTAAAAAAGCGGTTATTGTCGGAGATGATAAGCAGCTTCCGCACCTGTCTTTCTTGGAAAAATCAAAAGAACAATCCTTTATGAGTCAATATGAAATTCCGGACAAATATCAACTTATGTGGCGTTTCAGAACAAACTCAATGTTTGACTTGGCAAACTACTATTCAACAAAGCCTGTTCTTTTGGATGAACACTTTAGAAGTTACGCTCCGATTATAGATTTCAGCAATAAAGAGTTTTATGGCGACAGAATAAGAATAATGTCCCAATGCAACAGCAATGACGTTTTAGAATTTATACAAGTTCCTGACGGCAAAGTTGATATGGAAATAACACGAAACATGCCGGAAGTTGAAGCGATAATGCAAAGGTTACAAGAAATAATCTTAGAAGATGACAGAATAAAAAAAGACGGAGAAGAACCTGTTTCAGTCGGTATTATTTCACCGTTCAGAGGTCAGGTTGAGCTTATAAAAAAAGCAATTGCACAAGTCTTTTCTGAAAGCGTTATCAGAAAACATAAACTTGAAGTCGGTACCGCTCACACGTTTCAAGGTGATGAAAGAGATATAATTATGCTTTCTTGGGCAGTTGCAAACAACAGTTTTAATCAAAGTTTAACTTTCTTACAAATTCCGAATTTGTTCAACGTTGCAATAACAAGAGCAAGAAAGAAACAAATTGTATTTCTGTCTAAAGACCCAAAGACGCTTCCTGCCGGAATTTTAAAGGATTACATAGAATTTGTACAAGCCTATGTTGAACGAAACAAGCTGAAAGAAGAGTTAAAAACAGATGAAAATATTTACAAAAACTCTTTTGAGAAAGAAGTTGCAGACTTTCTAAGAGATGAGGGCTTTGAAGTAGTTGCAGGCAAAACAATTGCAGGACTAAGTGCAGATTTAACAGTTCACTCACCGACAGGAAAGACGATTGTTGTTGAATGCGACGGAGTTGAAGATAATCAACGCTGCCCTAAGACTCAAATAAAGAAGCAAACTTTAATTGAAAGAAGCGGAGTAACGGTTGAAAGAATTTCATACCGTGAATGGGAACACAGTCAACAAGGCTGCATTGAAAGAATAAAAAATATATTCACCGAAATTTAAAACCTTTATTCAAACAAATAAAATCAATCAAAAAAAGGGTTTACTTTTCAAAAAAAATCATTAATATGTTAGTACGGCAAAGTATGAATAAGGAGCAAGTATATGAGCATATTAAACGGACAAACATTGTTAACAAGTGCAATGGCAGGTCTTACAAATACATATTCAACAGTTATGAGTAAACATAGCACATCAGGAAAAGGGTTAACTCTTAAAGACTTAAATAACGTTTCATCAGAAACAGTTTTAAGCCTTGGAGGGAATACATCTTTTCTTCAATACTTAACTGCAAATTTTAATTCTCTTGACAGTGACGGTGACGGAGAAATAACAGGAAATGATTTAAGTAATTTGATGTCGCAAATGCAATCAAAAGGTTTAACATATAATGAAATCCAATCCTTATGTGCTTCAACAGGAGATAGCTCATTGTTATCAACTGTCTTAACTTACTTTAACAAAATTGATGCAAATGGCGACGGCAGAGTAACAAGTGAAGAAATTACAAAATTCAGCTGTAACACACAAAGAGATCAATATGAAGCAAAATATAAATCATTTAAGGCTTCAAGTGCAAGTTTGTACTATAGTGACGGCGTTGAAGATGATACATCAAGCATTCTTGATACATTACGTCCTGATTTAGGCACATCTTCAAACTCATAAATATAATTGTAAAAAATGTTAAAGGCTTAAATATTAAATTTAAGCCTTTTATTTTTGTTAATTTTTTGGCTATATTACTTATTTGAGTTTATTATTATAAATATGATACAAAGGATAATAGTACTTATTTTTATATATTTTTTAATTCCGCTGGCAATTGGAACATTTAACAACGATTGCAGTACTTGTGCTGTTATTCAAAAAGTCTGTGCAGAAGAAAGTTTAAAAATTAATTCAATTAATTTTGATAATTCCGACTCTATTATCTTTCTCGGAACTTCTGGAAATTCCGATACTGCCGAAACAAAAATTACGAAAAAAACACTTACAAATCCGGATAGAGTATTTTTTGATATAGAAAATGCAATAATTACATTTCCAAATTCTTCTTATGAATTAAAAAACAGTCGTTTAACAAATTTAAAAATAGCCCAAAACTCAACAAGTCCCGATATTGTAAGAATAGTTATAAATAATTCTCCGAATTACAATACATCTCAAATAAAAGTTTTAAAAATCAAAAACAATATAATCATAAAATTGAGCAATGAAACCCCGTTGCAACAATATCTGACACAAACTTACAAAGAAACAAAAGGAACTTCGGTCGAATATTACGATAAAACAGTCGTAATACAAGAAGAAACAGAAAAAAAAGAATCGGATGAAATATTTAATAAAGTACAACAAGCATTTAAAAATGATGACAGCCAACTGGTACGTCCGAACATAGAGCAAAAACAAGCCCGTTTAAAGTCGAGGTTTTTCTTGGAAAAAATAGGGGTAAATAACGGGAATGTTCTTATATCGGGTATCGGTGTGATAAATGTTGAAAAGCCTTTCACTCTGACAGAACCGTCCAGAGTTGTAATTGACTTACCGAATACTATTGTTTTACAAGAATTAAGAGATAAAGAATTCAGATTATCAGAATTTGAAACTGTAAAAATAGGACAATTTGAGCCGTCAAAAGCAAGAATAGTAATAAAAACACCAAACCCGACATTATACCGTCCTGTTTATTCCGACAGTCTGCAAACACTGCTAATTGCAAACAAAAACAAATTTTCCGCTTCTTCTTTGTCAAACGAAAAAACAGAATTGACATACTTTAAAGAAGAGAAAGTTAATTCAACTACGGACGTACTAAATATAACGTTTTCTAAGCCGATTATTTATTCAATAAGCAGAGAAAGCAATATATTAAATGTTACACTTTATAACCTTACCGGATTTGATGTACAAGCATTTAACAGGGTAGCTGCAAACAATAAAACCGAATACTCAATAAAACTTCTACCGTCAGGAGCTTATCAATTATCATTGCCTATTGCACCCGTCAGTTTTGTTGATTGCTATGAAACACTAAATGCTTCACAATTAAGGTTTGTATTTACAAGCAGACTTCAACCTGTCCAACAGCCGACCACGACAACAAAAACTCCAACAACAAATAATAATACAAATACAACACCTGTTCGTAAGCCCGAGATAAAAAAAGATAATCCTTCCTTAGCAGAAATATTACAAAAAAATAAAAAACAGCAAACACAAAAAAATTCAAAAACTCAAAATAAGGAAGAAAAAGCTACAATAAAGAAAATTAAGAATAAAATAATAGTTATTGACCCCGGACACGGCGGAAATGACACAGGTGCTATGCGTGGACAAACCTTGGAAAAAGATTTAACGCTTCAAATAGCATTAAAAGTTAGAGATGCACTGAAAGAGCAGGGACTTGAAAATATTATAATGACAAGAGATACCGATAAAACACTGACTCTTGCAGACAGAGTTGAAATTGCAAACTCTCATAAAGCAGATATTTATGTAAGTATCCACATTAATGCCAGTGTAAAAACAGAAATCCACGGGGTTGAAACCCACTACTATACCGATAGAGGCTATGAAGTTGCCAGAGTAATTCATAAAGAACTTATGGAAAAAATAACCGCAATAGACAGAGGCTTGTTTAAGTCTAAATTTTATGTTATAAACCACACAGAAGCACCTTCCGTTTTATTGGAGTTAGGTTTTATTTCAAACGAACAGGAAAGAAGTCAACTGTCTTCGGAAAAACGACAAACAGAATCAGCAGAAGCAATTGCCGAAGGTATAATTAATTATTTAATGGAGCATTAAAATGAACAACAGTCCGATAGGTATATTTGATTCGGGGGTAGGAGGATTAAGCGTTTTCTCCGAACTTATTAAAATCCTACCTGACGAAAATTATATCTATTATGGAGATACAAAAAATTTGCCTTACGGGACAAAAACTAAAGAACAACTTGTTTCATTTTGTACCGATATATTTGATTTTTTCAAAAAACAAGGTGTAAAAGCAGTTGTTATGGCATGTAATACAACATCTGCAGTTGTTTATGATACCTTAAAAGATAAATATGATTTTAGGATTTTTCCTGTTGTTCAAACGGTTACAAAACAAATTGCAACCGGAAATTACAAAAATATAGGGGTCTTTGCCACAAACGCAACTATAAATTCTCACGCTTACAAAACAAATCTGCAAAAATATAATCCAAACATAAACGTATTTGAAATAGCCTGCCCTGAATGGGTTAGTATCGTTGAACAAGCCATTGAAAATACTCCTGAAAGTATTGACAATATAAAGTTTCACCTTGACGAAATGCTAAAAAATAACGTTGATGAAATTATTTTAGGATGTACGCACTACCCATATCTTTTAGATGTTTTAGCTAAATTTGCACCAAAGGATATGTTTATTAACCCTGCAAAATATTTTGTTCAATATATTAAAGAAGATTTGGAAAAAGCTGATTTATTAAACATAAAAAGAGATTTTAATCCGCAATTTATCGTAAGTTCTAACCCAAACCAATTTATAAAAGCGGCAAAATTATTCTATGATGTAAAAGAAGCAAAAGAAATTATTTTAACTACAAACATCTAAACACCCAGCAAGTTCTTTGCAAAAGAAGTTGATTCTTCATTTATTTCGCCGGCTGCTAAAAGTGCAATAGCTTTTACTCTGTTTTCATCTTCAAGTTTGTAAACCTTTACCCGAGTTACTTCTGCTTGCTCTTTCTTTACAAAGAAATGACAGTTTGCTTTTGCGGCTATAATCGGCTGATGAGTTATTAATATAACCTGATGTGATTTTGATAGGTTAACAAGAGCGTCCGCAACCGCCTGCGAGGCTTTACCTGAAATACCCGTATCAATTTCATCAAAAATAACGGTATTTGTTTGGTCTGCATTTGCAAAAATTGTTTTTATTGCAAGCATAACCCTTGAAATTTCACCGCCTGATGCAGTTTTTGCAAGCGGTTTTACATCCTCGGAAACATTTGTTGAAATCAAAAATTCTACCTTATCTACACCGTTTTCATTCATACTGCATGGTTCAACAGATATTTCAAAACGTGATTTAGGAAGTTCTAACTTTTCCAATTCCATTGTTACTGCTTTAGATAACACTTTTGCAAGCTCTTTTCTTGCATTGCTTATTACGTTTGAAAGTTCATCAAGTTCAGTTTTTAACACTTTAATATTATGTTCTGTTTCAACAAGCTCATCTTGTGAAACATTTATTTTGCTTAACTCTTCACAAAATTGATTATATTTATCCAAAACCGCTTCAAGCGTATTTCCGTATTTTCTCTTGATTTTGTCCAAAAGACTTAATCGTTCACCGATTTCATCCATTCTTTCATTGTCATTTTCTTTTGAATCAGCATAATCTCTTAATTGATTTGCAACTTCTTTTAATGTTTCATACGCATTTATAAAATCTTCTTCCAACGGAACAATACTATCATCAGTCTGTGAAAGTTTTGAAATGTTTCCTTTTATATCACTTAAAACACTTACAATATTTTTATCATCGCCATATAAAGCCCAGTATGAAGAAAAAGAAAGCTCTTTTAATCTTTCAACATTTGATAATATCTCAAGCTCTTTTTCCAGAGTTTCGCACTCATTAATATCTTCAATTTGAGCATTTTCAATTTCTTCAATTTGGAATTTTAGGAATTCTTCCTGCTGCTGAATTGAATTAACCGTATTTTGAAGTTCTTCCAAATGTCTTTGTTGTTTCAAATATTCAAAATATTTATTTTTAAATTCTTCAACATTATCTCTATGCGGTTTAAGTGCAAAATTATCAAGTAAAACAATATGATTTTTAGGTTGAATATAATTGTAAC
>CAVEOW010000032.1:0-8807 GCA_963617295.1 bacterium
CATCATGTTTTAGCTTAAAATTTGCATCTAAAACGATATAATTTCCGTCAGATAAAATTGATTTCCTGTAATCAAAGTGTATATCTTCCTTTGTAAAAACTTTGATTTTATTTTCTTTTAAATCGTAAACTCTTGCACTGATAAATGTATCTGCTATTGCTTGAGAGTGAGCTGACGCATTCATGCAAATCATTCCGCCAAAGCTCCCCGGAAAACCTATCATAAACTCAAATCCGCTTAATGAATGTTTTTTACATTCTTTTGAAATCAAAGTTCCTCTTGTGCCTGCCGAAACATACACATTGTCATCTTCAATTCTATAATCTTTAAGATTTTTAGTTAAAATAATTTTCTTTTGAATGAAATCACTTTGAAACAATACATTTGAGCAATTTCCTAAAACAAAATCATACTTTTTTGATTGTATTAAATTGACAAAATCCTCTGCACTACTTGGAAGTGCAATCTCTTCAATGCACCCCCCGATTTTGAATGTAGTATCATTTTTAATTTCATAATTTTTTTTAATAAGTGTCAATTTATTTTCTCTCTTCGTAAATATTGTTTAGTAGTTTGCCTATGTTTGTTACTGTTCCTGCTCCAAGCGTTACCGCAATATCGTTTGGTTTTAGTTCGTCATATATCTTTTTTGAGCATTCATCTATATTGCCTGATACGTATTTTGCATTTTTATGCTGAATATCTTTTTCAAAATTTTCTGATGTAATTCCGTCAATTTTATCTTCACTTGCGGCATAAACATCAATTATTAAAAGTTCATCCGCACTATCGAAGGCTGTTTTAAAGTTGTTCCACAGGCTTTGCAGTCTTGTATATCTGTGCGGTTGGAAAATTGCAACTACTCGGTTATTGTTTTTTACTGCATTTTTAAGTCCGTTCAATGTTGTTTTAATTTCGCTCGGGTGATGAGCATAATCATCAAACACTTTTATATTATTGAACTCACAAACTTTTTGAAATCTTCTTCCCATTCCGGAAAAAGAATAAAAATAATCTTTCATTGTCGATACGTTAATATTTGCTTCTCTCAACGCAATATAAACAGCGGTTGCATTATAAACATTATGTTCACCTAATACCGAAAGTTTTAAGTCGTCAATTTTTTCCCCTTTATAATATATAGAAAAAGTTGACCCAAGACCCTCAAACTTTATATCTTTTATTTCGTAATCGGCATTAGATTTTCCGAATGTTATGTAATTATAATTCGGGTAAAATTTCATAAATTCTTTGTTTCCGTTGTTATCAGAATTTATAATAACTTTTTGGTTCGGTTTATTTGACAAATACTCATTAAAAGTTTTTGCAATATCCGTAAATCCGTTTATATAATGGTCTAAATGGTCTTCTTCCATATTGTTTATAACGGCTATGTCAGTTGAGTATTTAACTATTGTTCCGTCTGATTCGTCAAGCTCCGCAGAAAAATATTTATCTCCGTCAAAGGCTCCGTTTTCACCGATTTCAGGAATTATCCCCCCTACAACATAAGACGGTTTTAATCCTGCTTTATTTAATACATAGGCACATAGACCGCTGGTTGTGGTTTTTCCGTGTGTACCTGAAAATCCGAAAAATATGCTTTCTTTTCTTTGTGAAAATTCGTCCGATATCATTTTTAAAATATCTGAACGATGATATATCTTTAACCCTAATTCTTTTGCTCTGACTATTTCAGGGTTTGTTTGTCTTATTGCACTGCTTGCGACAACTATCATATCTTTATTAATGTTATCGGCATTATGACCGATATGAATTTTCGCACCTGCTTTTTCTAGAAGATGAGTGTACTTGCTCTCTTGTATATCAGAACCTTCTACTTTTGCTCCACGCTCAATTAAATATTTGGCTAAAGCACTCATTCCTACTCCGCCGATAGCTATAAAATAAAATGTGTTTTTATCTGTGTTCATGTATCTGCTCTACCTAATCTGCTCTTCTAATAATAGTATAAAAATTTCTTTAGTGACAATAAATTAAAGTTTTAATATAAAAATACATTATTAAAATGATAAATTCTCGTAATCAATCTTAAAAGGTTGAATTATTACATAAATAATTGTAAAATTAGTTATTATCAATAATAGAATATGTTGAGGTATATATGAAATTACATTTTGAAACATTATTTGTTGCCATTGGGCTTGGTATTAAGCGTAATTGGCACATATTTTTAGCAATCATTGCAGGTATTATCGTAGGTAATATCTTATATACACGACCTGACTTCTCACCTGTTTTAATGAAAATTCTTAACTTTGTCGGTCAAGCATTTATTCGTGTAATTCAAATGATTGTTATTCCGTTAGTTTGCTCTGCAATCGTTGTAGGCGTTGCAAGTATAGGTGATAATAAGCAAATCGGTAAGTTCGGGAAGAAAATGGTATTTTATTATGCCATAATTACTGTTTTGGCAGTTATTATCGGAGCAGGATTAGTTCTTGGTTTTCAACCCGGAATCGGTGTTCAAGGCATGATTAGTCAACAATCTGCTTTAGATATTCAAAACCAAGTAAATACTGTTTTACATGAACAACAAGGTCAACTTACAACTATATTTTTAGGAATGATTCCTCAAAATCCTTTAGAATCTTTGGCTAAAGGAGAAATGATTCCTATTATATTCTTTGCATTAATTTTCTCTTTGGCTTTATCTAAAGTCGGCGAAATTAACAGACCTATTGTTTCATTTTTTGAATCAATATTTGCAGCTACAATGAAATTAACTGATTGGATTATGGTTTTTGCGGCTCCAGGTATCTTTGCTTTAACTACCGTAGCAGTTGCTAACTTTGGTTTATCAATATTCGGTTCTATTTCAAAATTTATCGGTATCATTATAATTGGTTTTTGTATTCAATTGTTTATTGTTTACCCGTTAATGATTAAATTTTTCAGCAAGAATATCCAAGTAGGAAACTTCTATGCTGCAATAACAGAAGCGTTATTAGTTGCATTTGGTACCGCAAGCAGTAGTGCTACTCTTCCTTTAACGATGGCATGCTGCGAAAAAAGAGGTATCTCTCACAAGGTTTGCAGTTTTGTTCTTCCTTTAGGTGCAACGCTTAATATGGACGGTACTGCATTATTTCAAACTGTTGCGGTTATATTCTTAACTCAAGCATACGGTATTACATTGGAACCGATACAGATAATTGCAGTTATGTGTTTAGCAATTGTTGCGTCAAGTACATCTGCCGGTATCCCGGGTGGCGGCTTAATTACAATTGCACTTGTATTAAACGGGTTAGGTTTAACTCCTCAGCAATTGGTTGAAGGTTTTGCTTTCTTATTTGCTATTGAAAGAATTATTGATATGATGAGAACAACCGTAAACGTTGCTTCTGACGCTGTTGTTGCAGCTTTAATTGCGGATAATGAAAATGAAATTAATTATGATTTATTGAATAATACAGAAGGTTATAAAGAAATAATATAATTTATAATTATAAACACTTTAAAAGCCCCTCTTGGGGCTTTTTTATTGCAATTATATTCTGTTTAACATAAAAAAATAGCTCCCATACGAGAGCTCGACAATTTGAGAAGAAAAATTAATCTACCAAAATTTGTTGAATTTCAACATTTGGTTTCCCTAATACTCTCACTAATTCTAACACGGATGCTTTCATTTGGCACTTTTGTGAAGTTCCGTTAAAAAAGTCCGTATAGAAACATCCTTCACAAACACAACCTCTTTTATAGCATTCCAAAGCTGTATTTGTCCATCTTCTTACTGCAATCGATCTACCCATATCTCTGCTTCTAAGCACCTGAAATTCCTCCCTGAATAATCCCCTAATAATTATTATGTAATGTATGTTTATTTAGCATGTACATTCCTTAATCTATTATTATTATAAATGTTTATATTTCCTTTTCAATATTTTTTATTCAATTATTACGTTATGAAACAATTTTATTAATATATCGTAATGTATGGTATATGTATTTGTTGTATAACCTTGGTATTGAAATCTTATAAATTATGTATTATAATTATAAATAAAATAGGAGATTGGTATGTTATTTGTTATAAAAAGATTATTTTACAAATATTTTTTAGTTCATGCTACAACAACTGATTATAATGTTTATTTTGAAAATGTTAAACTTGCCGGAATTCAAAATGAAAATATGAAATATTAATAAAAATGAGTTATACTTTATAAAATCGTAAAGTATGACACATCTTTTTAATCCTTGACATGAATTGTGTTGACGGATTAAAGTATAGTTGTTATACAGTTAAGGATAATATTATGTTTAGAACCTTTGAAAAGTTAGTTTATTCTCTGTTTTTTAGAAAATATTTAGCGGAAAATGGGAGTACTATTGCTTATTTTGATGATATGGTATCTTCTCTGGTGGCGCCGGATAAATACTAAACTTATTTTTTAAATTTTCTTTTGCCTGATGTAAAATCAGCAACTATATCACCGTTTCCGAACAACTTATATTTGTAAATTGTAAGCCCGTCTAGCCCGACAGGACCTCTTGCGTGCGTTTTATTCGTAGAAATTCCGACTTCTGCACCAAAGCCATATCTAAATCCGTCAGCAAATCTTGTAGATATGTTTTTGTAAACACCTGCTGAATCTACAAACATCATAAATTTTTGTGCGTTTTCATCATTCTCTGTAATTATGCAATCGGTGTGTCCTGATCCATATTTATTTATGTGATTAATTGCTTCATTTATGTCTTTAACGGTTTTTATTGATACTTTTTTATCTCCGTATTCGGTTTGCCAATCTGCTTCGGTTGCAAGTTCTATATTGGGCATTATTGATTTAACTTTTTCGTCACCAACTACTGTTACACCGTTTTGAATAAGTGAGAACATCAGTTTTGGCAATATATTTAAAAGCTCTTTTTCATTAATCAATATTGTTTCTACAGAGTTGCAAGCACTCGGGTACTGGCATTTTGCATCAATACAAATGTTTATTACTTTTTCAATATCTGCACTTTCATCAATATAAATATGGCAAATCCCGTCTGCATGCCCGAGAACAGGGATTTTAGTATTTGCTTTTATGAATTTTACTAAAGAATTTGAACCTCTCGGAATGATTAGATTTACATATTCATCCGCTTTTAAAAGCTCTGCTACATCTTCTCTTGAGAATATTAAATTAATCATGTTTTTAGGAAAATTCTCCGTACTTTCAATTGCATTTTTAATAATCTCAAATATTATTTTATTTGTGTTGGTTGCTTCTTTTCCGCCCTTTAAAATTACGGCATTTGAGGATTTTATGGCCAAAGATGAAATTTGAGAAATAACATCCGGTCTTGCTTCAAAAATAACTCCTATAACTCCAATCGGGCAAGAAACTTTCTTTAGTGTTATATTTTCGGCTATTTCTTTTGACCATAGCTCAATGTTAACAGGGTCTTTCAATTTTACAATATCTTTAATGCCTGAAATCATATCTCTAAGTTTATTTTCGTCAAGTTTAAGACGATTATAAGTAGATTGAGATATTTCACTTGATTTTAAAAGTGTTTTTGCAGCTTCCAAATCGGCATTATTTGCTTTAAGAATTTCTTTTTTATTGTTTTCAATACATTCCGCAACTTTACTAAGTGCATTGTTTTTCGTTTCGGTTGAAAGTTGTAATGCTTCAATTGAAGCCTGTTTTGCTGCTTTAGCAATCTCAATTATGTTCATATACGTCCTTTATATCAAAGCAATATTATCTTTTGATATTACTTCGTCGTAATCTTTATAACCTAAAATATCTATAATATCGTTTGAGTGAATTCCTAATATTTTTTTGCATTCATCAGAAGAATAATTTACTATTCCCCTTGCAAATTCTTTGTTTTTTTCATCAAGTATTGAAATTACATCACCCTTGTCAAAGACTCCGTTAATTTTAACTACGCCGATTGATAAAAGACTCTTATTTTTCTCGATTATAGCTTTTTTTGCCCCGTCATTTACGATTACCTGACCTGTAATGTTTGTTGCGTAAGCAATCCAACGTTTCTTCTGTGACATTTCTTCTACGGGAGAGAATACAGTTCCTAATTTTTCTCCGTTGAAAAGTCTTTTTATGATTTGGTGGCTCTTTCCGTTTGCGATAATTACATAACCGCCTGAGTGCGTAACGATTTTTACGGCTTGCAGTTTAGTAATCATTCCGCCACGACCGCCTTTTGAGGCAGATTGAGCGTATGCTTCAATTTCAGGTGTCAGTTTTGTTACTTCCGAAATGAGTTTTGCATTAGGATTTGTTTTCGGGTTATCATCATATAAACCGTCAATATCTGATAAAATAACCAATAAGTCGGCGTTTAATTTGCTGGCAACAAGTGCAGAGAGTTTATCGTTATCAGAAAAACTTACTCCGTATAAATACTCCATTTCGGCTGTTGAAACGGTATCGTTTTGATTTATTACGGGAATGACGTTTAATTTTAATAACGTATTTAATACACTGCTTAAACTTAAGTATTTAATTCTACAGTTAAAATCATCTTCGGTCAACAGTATTTGTGCTGTATTTATTGAATATTTATAAAATCCTTCTTCATAGATAGACATCAATTGGCATTGACCGACTGCTGCACATGCCTGTTTTACTGCCGGACTTGCTGATGAATCGACATCCAGTCTTTTAGACCCTAATCCGACAGCACCGGAGGTAATAATAATTACCTCCAGTTCTTGTTTATGTAAATTTGAAATTTCTTCAATGAATGAATAAATTCTTGATAAAGAGATTTCTTTATTTTCATTTCTTAGGACATTTGTCCCAAACTTAAATACTACTCTTTTTACTTTTTTGATATCCATACATCATATTATAGCTTAATTATTACGGTTTGCAATAAGCTATAACGTTTTCGGTTTTCAAGCCTAAATCCTTTTTTAGCTCGAACAGCAGGCTTCTTGTTTTATCATTAAATGAAACATCACCGTTAGGATAAGAATTAAGCAGCATTGAAACTCTCATTTCAAAAGGCAGTTGTTTGTATTTACCATTATTCATGTCTTTCATTGCTTTTGAAAAATCTTTTTGAGAGCCTAAATCTGACCATGTTTCTTGCGGTTGAACTGTTTCATATTTCATTTCTAACGGTTCTCCGTTTTTGGATGATAGTATTTCACCGTTATTAAAGGCTTTTAACATTGGAGCTATAATCATTGATGAAAAATCATACCCTTTTTGTTCGCTTAAGAAACTTTCAGGATTTGCTGTATATCTTTCTTTTATCCATGTTAAGGCTTCAGGTGATAAAACGTAAGGTCCTACTGCCGATAAACACATATTTTCGCCGTATTTAGGCATTACACAACTATCAATGAATTTATCATCTTGCGGTTTTTCAACAAATTCATCAATTTTTCTTTCTGACGGTGATGTTGTTTTAATAATACTTAAAGCCTTTGTTCTTTCTTTTTCAACAGGAATTACGGTGATAGTAAATCCTGAATTAGAGTTTTCGTGGTTATACATTAGTCTTGATACGTTTATATCCGAGAAATTGTCGCCCCAGCTAAATACCAAAGGTTTTTTAGTGCTGATTTGACCTGAGCTTAGCCCCTCTAAGAATGCATAAGCACTTCCTTTTGCCGGTTCAACTCTGACAAAATCATACATTTTATCCAATTTTTGTGTTTTTGCAAAGTTTGTAATAACGCCTTGAACAAGTGACATTTGCTTTCCGTTCAATGTTGCAGGGATGTATGAAGCAGGTTTTGTAACTCCGCCTTGCAAACCTGTAATGTCTTTGTATCTTGTTCCGTCGCCGTCACTCGGGATAAAGAAATTGTAATCTTCTTTTAATTTTGGAGCATAAGTTTTATCCGCATACATGTTAGTTGTCATGTTGTACATACCTTCTGACCAGTAACGGATGTATTCTTCTTGCATTTTAAAGTCTATTCTTCCGTCATCATTCTCTCTTATACTTCCATATAGTCTGCCTTTGAAAGACGGATTAGTTTTTTCGTCTTTTTCTATTCCGACAGAAAAAGTATCAGAGTAGAATTTGCTCTCAGGAGTAATTAACATTCTAAGTTCTCTGTATTTGGGATCTCTTGGTACAATTACAAATTTAGAACCGACTTTTTGACTTGATAAATTTTCTGCCAATAAAAAGTGTTTTTTTGCGTCTCCTTTCATTACCAGTTTTTCGCCATTAATACCCTCTGTTGAAAATTTGTCAATTTTTGTTTCACCTTTTTTTGCATTAAACGCTGGTGCTGTTTTTTTGTAAACACTTGATGCTGAATTGATACTGTTAATTCTCATATAAACCCTTTCCCTTGATGCGAAATCTAAAAATATAAACCCTCTAAATATTTTTTTTGCTTACTTTTTGCTCATTAAATAATCAGTTATGAATTGTCTTGCAATTCTCGGCGTCATAATTCCCTTCTGCACGGTAAACGCTACTGCGGATTTCAGAAATTCATCACTTATTGAAATTGAATAATCGGAAGCAACTTTTGTTACTATTTCAACATATTCTCTTTTGTTTAGCGACGAAAATGTTAATACAATTCCAAACCTGTCAGAGAGTGATACGGCCTCATCTATTGTATCGGTATAATGAATTTCATCTCCTTCTCTGCTTTTGAAACTCTCTTTTATAAGGTGAATTCTGTTTGTAGTTGCGTATAAAAGAGTATTTTTAGGTGTTGATGTTATGGAGCCTTCTAACACTGCTTTGATAGCGGAGAAATTCTTATCATCTTCTTCAAATGAAATGTCATCCGCAAAAATTATAAATTTTGCAGGAAAATTCCTTAGCTTTTCATATAGTTC
>CAVEOW010000033.1:0-8630 GCA_963617295.1 bacterium
GTTTTATAACATCAAATTTAGGAAGTACACCTTTTTGTGTTTCCATAAGATAATCAATAACTGCACAAGCTGCCATAAAAGCAGGTTTAAATTCACTGTAACCGAAGGCTTCCAATGAAACAACATTAAACAATTTTTTTATATTTTCAACTGCTCTGTTTTCATCAAATGCAGATACGGACATTTTTGTACACATATACATTGATGTAATTTCATCAGGTAAATCGATTTTCTCTTCAGGCACTATCTGAAACGGTGTAAGTTTTAATTTTTTCACAGGGGTCAATATTTCAGACGGCTTAATTCTTGCAAGTTCAGATAATATTTCATCCAAAGTCCCTTTTGTAACGTTAAACTCTCCTGTAGAAATATCCGTGTAAGCAAGCCCGAATAAATCTTTATCAACTTGAATTACGGAAGCTAAATAGTTATTACCCGTAGGTTCAAGCAGATTGAGTTCCGTAATTGTACCTGCGGTAATTGTTTTAACAATATCACGTTTAACAAGCCCTTTTGCTTCTTTCGGGTTTTCCAATTGCTCACAGATAGCAACTTTATAATTTTTTTCCAATAATTTAGGAATAAAAGTGTTTATTGCTTTAACGGGAATACCTGCCATAGGCACTTGACCTAAATTTCCGCCGTCTTTATGGGTCAAAGTCAAACCGAGTTCACGATTAAATAAAATCGCATCCTCAAAAAAGCCCTCATAAAAGTCGCCCATTCTATACATAAGAACAACACCCTGATACTTTCTTTTAATTTCAAGGTATTGCTTGAACATAGGCGTAGCTTGTTCAATGTCAACTTCTATACTGTTCGAGTTCTTGATTTCTTCATTTATCATAGATATACTTAATGTAGTACAAATTTTAACTAATTTCAATTAAAAGCAAACAATTATAAAGGAGTTTTAATGAAAGGTTGTTTAAGTTTCATAATAAAGACTATTATAGCGGTTTTGGTATTTTTCGGATTGTTACATTTAGGTGTAATTGACTTCATAAAAGACAAAATTGATGAACATAAAAATGTTTCACAAGAAGAAATGGTCGAAAAAACAAAAGATATCATTGATTTATCTCAAATAGATGATGAATATTCCATAGATAAAAATTTAAAAATTTTAAAAAATCGTATGATTATTGCAGAACATAATGCAAGTGGTCAAAAAATGATTATGATAGAGCCGAAAAACGAGAATTTCTTCACTAAAGAAGATGTTAAATCAGCAGATTTTGAAAAAAAGTTACAGGATATAGCTTCAAAATATAAATATAAAGTTGCAAAAATCGATAATATTAAAGTTCTAAAAAAAGGTGAATTAAAAGGGCTGGAGCAAGAAATTCCGTATGCAAAAGTTGAAGTTGAAATCTCTAATCTTCCGATTAAAGATATGCAAGGTATAGTAGGCGTTGCAGAACTCCAAAACGGCAAAAATTTAATAGTTATCTCAATTAATGAAAAAGGTAAATATTCTCAAATTATTGCTGATACATTCTACTCTCAGGTTAAACAATGAAAAAAGAATATGAAAAATTAATGAAAAGATGCATTGCCCTTGCAAAAAAAAGTAAAGGCAGAACATCCCCAAACCCTTTAGTTGGGGCGGTTATCTTTGATGATGATTTCAGAATAATTGCCGAGGGCAGGCATGAATATTACGGTGGAAACCATGCCGAAAGGAATGCTGTTTTTTCAACAAAAGAAGATTTAAACGAAAAATCAATAATAGTAAATTTGGAACCATGCTCACACTTCGGAAAAACTCCGCCTTGTGCCGATTTATTAATAGAAAAAGGGTTCAAAAGAGTAATATTCGGAATGGTTGACCCTAACCCGATTGTTGCAGGAAACGGGAAAAGAAAACTTGAGAATGCAGGAATTGAAGTTATTGACGGCATACTGGAAGATGAATGCCGAGAACTCAATAAAATTTTTATAAAAAACCATACTAAAAAATTACCTTACATAACAATAAAAACCGCTACAACTCTTGACGGAAAAATAGCTTCCTCAACAGGAAATTCAAAATGGATAACCGACGAAAAATCAAGAAATGAAGTCCAAAAATTGAGAAATGAATATGATTCAATATTGACAAGTTCTCAAACGGTAATAAAAGATAATCCGTCATTAACTTGCAGAATGAAAAACGGACGTAATCCCATAAGAATTATAATTGATACAAATTTAATAACTCCACCCGAGTCAAAAGTGTATAACAACGACGGAACAAGGGTTTTAGTCATTACATCAAAAAACATAAATGATGATAGAATAAAAAACTACCCGAATAACGTTGAATTTATAAAATGCTCATTAAAAAATAATCACGTAGATTTACAAGAAGCAGTAAAAAAACTCTTTGAACTTCGTATAATGAGTATTCTCGTAGAATGCGGAGGAAAGTTAAACGCTGCATTTATAAAAGAAAATTTAGCGGATGAACTTATTCAATTTGTTGCACCCAAAATCCTTGGGGATAAAACCGGTATAAACTTTGTTGAAGGATTTAATCGAAAAGAAATTTCCATGTGTAACAATCTTAATATCCTATCGACGAAAAAGCTAAAAAACGATATAATGATAATTGCTAAATTTACTAAGACGTAAAGGAACATAAATGATAAAAGTCGTAGGAAGCAACTCTCAAAGCCCTGTATTTACTAAAAATGTAAATCAAAACACAAAAAAACAAGACAGCTCTTTCACCGAATTTAAAAAAAATTATACCGATAGCTTTATAAAACACTCAAAAGAAACAGCTCCTGTATTACTCGGAGTAACATCTCTTTGGGCGGCACTTGACTATGGAAGCAGAAAAATACCGATAACAAAAGCTATTAAAAATAATTTATTGTATTTCTTCTTCCCCATACTCATATTATCATCAGGGGTACTTGCAGGTATAGATAACAGTAAAAGCAACAAGACCATAGCATAAAAAATTATTTGGTATTATAATTAAATTATTATGACAAACGATTTATCAGAAAAAGTATATACACTGCAAAAAAATGTATTAGAGCTACATAATCTTTTTGAATTGAATATGATAGCAAATCAATCACGTTCGGTTGAAGACTTACTCTCTAAAGTTGCGTTTTTAATTAAATCTTCTTTATCAATCAAACAAATCAGATTTTTTATCAATAAAAACGGAATTTTTGAGACAAAAAATATTCCATCGTCTTATGATTCGGAATACGAGTTTAACTTAGAAAGTGCCCCGTTTCTTCAAAAAGAAACAGATGAACTTATAAAAGTTACAAACCAAGACGGAAGTTATATATATAAATCATTTTGGAATACATATAAGCTTCAAAACTTGGAATGTGAATATGTTAAAGTATTCTACAATGAAGATGCACCTTTTTGTGTTTGCTCAATAAGCAAAAAAGATGACGGAAGTAACTATACGGAAGAAGATTTTAAATATTTAGACCAAGTTTTCAGTTGTATTGACCCGATTTTACGCAAATTTATTAAATCTAAAGAACAAGAAACAAAAATCTTGGATTTAAACAAAACTTTGCACAATTTGTCAATATTATACAGTATTTCTCAAGCAGTCAACTTTATTGACGACTTAAAAAGGTTAATAAGCGTAATTTTGGATAAAGCAATAGAAACCGTTAATGCCGAAAAAGGCTCGTTAATGCTTTATGATTCTTCCGATAATACGCTTCAAGTTAAAGTTGTTTACGGATTAAAAGATAAAAAACAAGAGGACGGAATAAACAGCGGCATAGTTGAATGTCAAAAAATCTCTACCGATACGGGTATTGCCGGTAAAGTTTATACCGAAAAGAAATCAATCATTACAAATTTAGGCGGGAATGACCCGAGATTCAGTCAAATCGCAACCGATAACAATATTTCCTCTTTAATTTGTGTTCCGCTGATTGCAAAAGGTGAATGTATCGGAATTATTAATATTACAAACAAAAAAGACGGCAAATTATTTAACAAAAAAGACTTGGAATTTGTTGAAGCACTTGCAAATCAAACCGCAATTGCAGTTGATAATGCACAATTATATGAACTTGCAACAAAAGACGGTTTAACAAAATTATATATCCACAGACACTTTTATTTCTTATTGGAAGCTGAAATTAAAAGAGTTCAAAGATATCATCACGTTTTATCTTTATTAATGCTAGATATTGACAACTTTAAAAACGTAAACGATACTTACGGTCATTTGGTCGGAGATATGGTGCTTAAAGAAATTGCTTCAACCATTCAAAAAACAATCAGACATGTTGATATTCCGGCAAGATACGGCGGTGAAGAATTTACGATAATACTTCCCGAAACATCAGCATTCAATGCACTTATTATTGCCGAAAGATTACGACAAAAAATTTCCGAAATTGAAGTTAAAGTAGATGATAACGCAGTTATTCACCCGACGGTAAGTATAGGTATTGCGGAATACCCGAATGCAACCGAAGGAATAAAAGAACTTATTGACTGGGCAGATAAAGCCTTATATGAATCTAAAGAAAACGGCAAAAACTGTATTCACATGTATTTTGACGGTCAATTCAGCAGATATCACGCAGACTAAATTTTTTCGTCAAGATTGTAAACAATCGGAAACATTTCGTTAATGTAAAGCATAATTTGCAATATAATTATTATAGTAATCATGTTTTAAAGGTGAAAAATATTGAAAACTGCAATTTATCCGGGAAGTTTTGATCCGATTACAAAAGGACACTTAGATGTCCTTAAAAGAGCAGCCGATATTTTTGATAAAGTTATAATCGTAGTATCAGTTAACGTAAACAAAAAAAGTTTTTTACCTTTAGAAGACAGATTAAAACTTATAAAAGATGTTTGTAAGAATATTCCTAATGTTGAAGTTGACAGTTTTGACGGCTTAACAATCGAATATGCAAAAAAGAAAAACGCAAATGTCTTAATCAGAGGACTAAGAGCTGTTTCCGATTTTGAATATGAAATGCAGTTATCTCAAGCAAACAGTGCATTATGCAAGGATATCCATACAGTCTTTTTAATTACAAAACCAAAATACAATTTTATATCTTCGGGAACCGTTCGTGAAATTGCATTGATGAAAGGTGATATTTCAAAATTTGTTCCTGAAACAGTGGCAAAATATTTAGAAGAAAAATATACGAAAGGTTAAAACCATGGACGAATTAAGAGTAAGTCATTTAATAGATGAAGCTGAAGAAATGTTGGATAATAAGTTCCGTGTCGGAAGTTATTGTTTCTTTGTTAATACTGATGACATACAAGATATTTTAGGTAAAATAAAATCAATTCTTCCGGAAGATATAAAAACAGCGGAAATGATACTAAAAAGACGTGATGATATATATATGGAAGCTCAAAGCAGAGCTGACAGAATCATTAGTGAAGCTCAAAATACAGCCGCTAATATGTTAAGCGAATCCGAACTTGTTCGTGCAGTCAGAGCAAAAGCGGCTGAAATTCAGGAACAAGTTAAACAAAGTTGTGAAGAAATGAAAAACAAAGCTGCTGAAGAATCTGAAGCTATGCGTAAAAGTGCTTATTTAGAAGCTAAACAAACTCGTGAAGGTGCTCAAGCGTACGCAGAACAAGTTTTAACTAACTTAGAACGCAACATTAACGAAATTCACAGAATAGTCAGAAACGGTCAAGACTACTTAGCTAATCAAAAAAATCAAGCAGAAACAGCTAAAAATTTTGCTAACAACTAGTCTTAAAAGAAAATGGAAGATTATTAAAGAGGTATATTGTGGCTGAAAAACTCATGGCAAGAAATGATTCAGGCATGCTAAAAATGCTCCCTCAAAGTATTGAGGCGGAAGAAGCAGTATTAGGAGCTATTTTGGTAAACCCTGCATCTCTCGGGAAAATTGTTGAATTTTTAAAACCGGAAAGTTTCTATAAACCTGCTCATAAAATGATATATGATGCAGCATTGGAGTTATTCAGAAAAAGTGAACCTATTGATATTGTTACGGTATCCGAACTCTTAAGAAATAAAGATGAACTTGAAAAAGCAGGCGGAAGAGCTTATATAAACGATTTGGCTTTAAATGTAGTTACAACTGCAAACGTTGATTATTACGCAAGAATTATAAGAGAAAAAGAAATAAAAAGAGCGTTAATTAATGCAGGTTCCGAAATTGTTTCAATGTCTTATGAAAATGAAGACACAGGCAGAGTTTTAGATGACGCACAAAAATTAATTTTTAATATAGCTGCACAAAAAGATACAACTGACTTAGTTTCCATTCAAGATTTGGTTGTTTCAAGCTACGAACAAATTGAGTACAGATTTAATAACCAAGATGAACTTACCGGTGTTACAACAGGTTATTATGATTTGAATAATATGACATCAGGTTTGCAAAAATCGGATTTAATTATTTTAGCGGCACGTCCTTCTATGGGAAAAACCGCGTTTGCACTAAACTTGGCACAAAACGTTGCAATGTACGGAAATAAAGGAGTTGCAATATTCTCATTAGAAATGTCAAAGCAACAGTTAGTAACTCGTATGTTGTGTGCAGAATCAGAAGTTGATACCCAAAGAATAAAATCAGGACACATGCAGCCTAAAGACTGGGAAAAACTTATGGAAGCAATGGAACGCTTGTCTGACGCAAGAATTTACATTGATGATACCGCAGGTGTAACAGCTACCGATATTAAAGCAAAATGCCGTCGATTAATGATGGAAGAAAAAGATTTAGGTTTAATCGTAATTGACTACTTACAGCTTATGGAAGGCGGCGGAAACCCCAACGACAGAAACCAGCAGATTTCGGCTATTTCTCGTTCGCTTAAAGGTCTGGCAAGAGAATTAGATGTTCCTATTATTGCACTTTCACAGTTATCAAGAGGTGTTGAAGCAAGAACAGATAAACGTCCGATGTTGTCTGACTTGAGAGATTCAGGTGCGATAGAACAGGATGCCGATATTGTTATGTTTATTTATCGTGATGAATATTATAATAAGGACGACGTAAACAATAAAGGAAAAGCCGAATTAATTCTGGCAAAACACAGAAACGGCCCGACCGGAACAATAGAACTGCTCTTCCAAGGAAATATTACAAAATTCAAAAACAAAACTCAAGCGCAAACAGATACATTCTAAAATTAATCTTGTTTATGTGAAAATCTTGCAATCAACATAAATATTGTACTTATTGCAAGATAAATACCAGTGTATAGAACAAATGCGGTTTCATCCTTATCAAAAAATAACCATGCTCCAAACAAAAACATAAGAGCTGAAATTACAGGCAGTGTCCACATTTGTTTCAAATGTCTTCCTGAAAATATACCGATAATAATTGAATAAATAGGGTTAATAACAAAAAATAAAAGTAATACCGTAATCATTCCAAAATCTTCGGGTATTATTTTTACGGAAGCCCACGGCAACACAAGTGTAATTATTACTGAAAAAATTAACCAAAATAAAATCTTACTTTTCATAATTTATGCCTTTTTATGGTTTTAATATAACATAAAGAAATCCAAATGGCTTTTATAGCAAAAAGCACGGCTTTCACCGTGCTTTTTATTAAATATTTGATTATGAATTAGTTGACTACTCTTTTGTATATTCAGCGTCAATAACATCATCATCTTTATTGTTTGTTGTATTTTGTTCGGAAGAAGCACTTTCAGAGTTTGCACTTTGAGCACCTTCTTGTTGAGCTTGAGAATAAGCTGCTTGAGAAATTGCATACATTGTTTGTTGTAAGTCTTCAGACAATTTTTTAATTTCTTCCGCACTCTTATTAGTTTTTAATGCTTCTTCAAGAGCTTTTCTTTGTTCTTCAAGTTTTGTTTTATCGCTTTCTGCAATTTTGCCTTCAAAGTCTTTTACAATTCTTTCAGCAGAACTGATTAAGCTGTTTGCGTTATTTTTAATTTCAGCTTCTTCTTTGTGTTTTTTATCAACTTCTGCGTTAGCTTCTGCTTCTTTAACCATTCTGTCAATATCTTGTTCAGATAAGTTAGAAGAGTTTGTAATTGTAATTTTTTGTTCTTTGTTTGTAGCTTTATCTTTAGCAGAAACATTAACAATACCGTTAGCATCGATATCAAATGTAACTTCAATTTGAGGAATACCTCTCATAGCAGGAGCAATACCTTCTAATCTGAACATACCTAAAGATTTATTATCTTTAGCCATTGGTCTTTCACCTTGGAGTACGTGAATATCAACAGCAGTTTGATTATTTTCTGCAGTAGAGAATACTTGAGATTTAGAAACAGGAATTGTAGTGTTTCTTGGAACTAACGGAGTTAAAACGCCGCCTAAAGTTTCAATACCTAATGTTAATGGAGTTACATCCAATAAAACGATATCTTTAACTTCACCTGCAAGTACACCTGCTTGGATAGCAGCACCAACTGCAACTACTTCATCAGGGTTTACTGATTGGTTAGGTTCTTTACCTGTATATTCTTTTACTAATGCTTGAACAGCAGGAATACGAGTTGAACCGCCAACTAATACTACTTCATTGATATCACTCTTTGATAAGCCTGCTTGTTGAATAGCATCAGAAACAGGTTTTTTACATCTTTCAAGTAAATCTCTGCATAAATCTTCAAATTTAGCTCTTGTTAAAGACATTTCT
>CAVEOW010000034.1:0-8609 GCA_963617295.1 bacterium
CATATAAACACAACCTTTAATTATTTACTCTTATATTATATATTATTTTATAAGTCATTTCAATAGTTTACAACTTAATCAGGGAACTTTGGAGCTTCTGCTTCTGCTATGACGTTGTAAACTCCTTCTACTTCTTTTAATGTCATCCCTTGTTCGCAATATGCACTGTAGTACCCTGATTCTGCTGACATATTCATTACATAAATTTTGTCATCGGTTCCTATTATTTGGATAGGTACTGCATTATATAACATTATTTCTTTATTAACGGGGTAGTCATTATATACGCCCGAGATATCTCCGTCGCCATCGGTAAGGCTCTTTCTTACTGTTACACTTCTAAATTCATCTAGCGGGTATGTTATTTCAAAAAGACCATTCATTGCTCTTGCACTGTAATTTGATAATACAAGCGGAAAATTAAAACCTGCAGCATTTGAGGCACATTGTAAATCATCTCCGCAATCACTCCAAGGGTTTGGCATTCCTACATTTGCGTCTTTAGAACATCCTGTCAGTAAAAATGTCCCGACTAATATCACTGCAGCTATAAACAATTTTCTCTTCATAATAAATATCTCATTTTGCTATTTAATTGTACTACAATTTAAAAAAATATTTTTGTAGATATCTAATAAAAAATTAGTAAAAAAACTCCAAATTTAACCTTGTAAGAAATATGATAATAATTATCATATTGTATATCTTATTGCAATTTCATTAAATATATTGTATTATATTTTTAATACTTATTTAAAGTTTTAGGGAAAAATAATACATATTGAAGAGCTTATGATTGAGCTGTTTAGGTATGCAAAATATTGTAGATAGGCGGAACTATGGGTGATTGTGAAAATAAAGAATTTTTTGTTATCAAAAAAGACGGTACAAGAGAAAAATTTGACGTTAATAAGATAGTTAATGCTGTTAAAAAGTCAGCAAGACGTGTGCTGATTAATTTTACACAAGAACAACTGGATAAAATTTGTTCTATTGTGCAAAATGATATCAGAGAATCAGGCAACGAAGAAGTTGCAATTCAAGATATGCACTATTATGTTGAAGAAGCATTAAATGCAGTTGCACCAAAGGTTTGTGAAAGTTACAGAAACTATCGTAATTACAAACAAGACTTTGTCAAAATGCTTGATAAAGTTTATCAGGAGAGTCAAAAGATTATGTATGTCGGAGATAAAGAAAATTCGAATTCCGACTCTGCTTTGGTATCAACAAAACGTTCTTTAATTTTCAATCAACTTAATAAAGAGTTATACAAGAAATTTTTCTTGACGGTTGATGACTTACAGGCAATCCGTGACGGATATATATACATACATGATATGTCTGCAAGACGTGATACAATGAACTGTTGCTTGTTTGATGTGGGTGAAGTGCTTAAAGGCGGCTTTGAAATGGGGAACCTTTGGTACAATGAGCCGAAATCTCTTGCCGTAGCATTTGATGTTATCGGTGATATTGTAATGGCTGCTGCAAGTCAACAATATGGCGGTTTTACTGTTCCTGAAGTTGATAAATTACTGGCTCCCTACGCAAAAAGAACTTATGATAAACAATATGAACGTTATATTTCAATGGGATTAAACTTTGAAAAAGCAAGAGAAGAAGCACTAAAAGATGTTCAAATTGACTTTGAACAAGGTTTCCAAGGTTGGGAATATAAATTTAATACAGTTGCTTCATCAAGAGGTGATTATCCGTTTATCACAATTACATTGGGTCTTGGGACTGATGAATATGAAAAAATGGCTTCAATTGCTGCACTTAATACAAGAAAAGGCGGACAAGGTAAGAAAGAATGTAAAAAACCTGTATTGTTTCCTAAAATTGTATTTTTATACGATAAAAATCTTCACGGTAAAGGTTGCCCTAATGAAGATGTATTTGAGGCAGGTATTGAATGTTCTCAAAAATCAATGTATCCCGATTGGTTGAGTTTAACAGGTGAGGGATATGTTGCGGAAATGTACAAAAAATACGGCAGAGTTATTTCTCCGATGGGTTGCAGAGCATTTTTATCACCTTGGTTTGAACGTGGCGGTATGAAGCCTGCCGATGAAAATGACAAACCTATATTTGTCGGAAGATTTAATATTGGTGCAATCAGCTTGCATTTACCGATGATATATGCAAAAGCTAAAAAGGAAAGCAAAGATTTTTATGCCGTACTTGATTATTATATGGAGTTAATCAGAAAAATTCATATAAGAACTTATGATTATCTTGGCGAAATGAAAGCCTCAACTAACCCGTTGGCATATTGTGAGGGTGGTTTCTACGGCGGTCATTTGGGATTTCACGATAAAATTAAACCGTTGTTAAAATCTGCAACAGCTTCATTCGGTATTACGGCATTAAATGAATTGCAAGAAATTTATAACGGTAAATCTCTTGTTCAAGACGGTCAATTTGCTATTGAAGTTATGCAATACATAAACAAAAAGGTTAATGAATTTAAAGAGGAAGACGGTAATTTGTATGCGTTATACGGAACTCCGGCCGAAAGTTTATGTGGTTTGCAGGTAAAACAATTCCGTGAAAAATATGGAGTAGTTGAAAATGTTTCTGACAGAAGTTATGTTTCAAACAGTTTCCACTGCCATGTTACGGAAAAAATCAGTCCGATTGAAAAACAAGACTTAGAGAAAAGATTTTGGGATTTAATGAATGGCGGAAAAATCCAGTATGTAAAATATCCGATTTCTTATAATAAAGAAGCAATCAGAACATTGATTGAAAGAGCAATGGATATGGGCTTTTATGAGGGTGTAAATTTATCACTTTCATACTGTGATGATTGCGGACATCAAGAATTAAATATGGACGTATGTCCGAAATGCGGAAGCAAAAATTTAACAAAAATCGACAGAATGAACGGTTACCTTTCTTACTCCAGAGTAAAAGGCGACACACGTCTGAACGAAGCAAAAATGGATGAGATTAAAGACAGAGTAAGTATGTAACTATGAATTACCATAATATAACAAAAGACGACATGTTGAATGGCGACGGGTTGAGGGTTGTCTTGTGGGTTGCAGGGTGTAACCACCAATGCGAAGATTGCCAAAACCCCGTTACTTGGGATATCACAGGCGGTTTGCCTTTTGATGAAGCAGCCGAAAATGAATTATTTGAAGCATTAAATAAACCTTATATATCAGGAATTACATTCTCGGGCGGTGATCCGTTGCACCCGTTTAACAGAGGTGAAGTATTTCGTTTAATGAAAAAAGTTAAAGAATTGCACCCTGATAAAACAGTTTGGACATATACAGGTTTTCTTTGGGATGATTTTAAAGATTTTCCTGAAATGAAATATGTTGATGTTATGGTGGATGGCAGATTTATAAAAGGATTAAAAGACGATAATCTCCAATGGGTAGGAAGTTCTAACCAAAGAATTATTGATGTTCAAAAAACCCTAAAAAAGGGACATGTCGTTTTGCATTTTGATAATAATAAAAATTAGGAAACATTATGGACGTAAAAGAGAGCGAAAACTTTGTAACTCCCGATAAAATTGTGCAAAAAATGTCTGAAAAAATTATGCCTCATAAAGCTAACTATGGCATAATTAAGACATTTGTCCTTGCAATGGCAGCAGGAGCAATGATTGCATTTGGAGCTCAAGCTTCATTTGTTGCAGGAACGGGGACTGATTCAGTTGCGTGGGGACTTTCCAAATTAATTGGTGGTTTTGTTTTCTCTACAGGGTTAATGATGATTGTTTTGACGGGGGCAGAGCTTTTTACGGGTAATGTTCTTATTTGTTTTTCCGTATTTGAAAAGAAAACAACGATATCAAAACTTCTCAAAAACTGGGGTGTTGTATATCTCGGTAATTTTATCGGTGCGGCCACGGTTGCCACTTTAATATATTTTTCGGGAGTATTTCACGGAGCAGATGAAGCTCTCGGTATTTTTGCACTTAAAACTGCTTATGCAAAAGTAAATATTGAGCCTTTAGCTGCAATTACAAGCGGAATTTTATGTAATTGGCTTGTATGCTTAGCAGTTTGGATGGCAACTTGTGCGAAAGATGTTGCAGGTAAAATTTTGGCAGTATTGTTTCCTATTACGGTATTTGTTATTTCAGGATACGAACACTGTGTTGCAAATATGTTTATCATTACAAACGGGCTGTTAATAAAACATTCATATTCTTTAATTCATGCTTCATCATTTACAGATGAACAACTTGCATTGTTGAATGTGAAATCTTTTTTAATTGGTAACCTTCTTCCTGTTACTGTAGGAAATATATTGGGGTCATTTCTTTTTGTTGTTTGTATCTTTTGGATTGCTTACATAAAAAGGCAATAAAAATTAAATGTAAAATTATGTTAACATGTTGCCCAAAATGCAATAAAAAATTTTTTCACGGTTTACTTCATATGAAGAGTAAAAAAGGGGTTTATCATGAAAATATCACCTATCAACGGGGTTTCAAACTTTACTAAGATTAAAAAACTTGCAAATGTGAATAATTCACATAGCCAAAATAATATCGGTTCAAACAGTTACGTTACAAATATTTATGAGAAGAGAGATTTAGTTCCGTTTAAGTCAGCCGTTGGCAGTGTAGATGAAAAGTTCTTCCAATTGCCGGAGGGATGTCATCCTGATAAATTCCAAATTGAAGCGGCAAAAGCATTAAATGAGGGTAAAAATGTATTGGTTGAAGCTCCTACCGGTACAGGGAAAACTGCCATTGCACATTATATTGCTTCAAAAAATATGGCAGAGGGTAAAACAACTTTTTATACAACTCCGTTGAAAGCGTTAAGCAACCAAAAATTGAACGAGTTCCGTAAGGTTTACGGAGATGAAAATGTCGGAATTTTAACAGGTGACCGCCGTGAAAATGCTGACGCTCCTGTTGTTATTATGACTACGGAAGTATATAGAAATATGGCATTATCTGAAATGTACGGTGAAAAAAATCCGATTATGGAAAAATTAGGCACTGTTATTTTTGATGAATTCCATTATCTTGGTGATTCTGACAGAGGTCCTGTTTGGGAAGAATCAATGATGTACACTCCAAAAGGTGTTCAAACATTAGGTTTAAGTGCTACAATAGGAAATCCGAGAGATTTAATCGGTTGGATTGGAAATATTGAAAAGAAAGATTCTCAGCTTGTTTCAATTCCACCCGAAGCAAGAGCTGTTCCGTTAAAATTTGATTCAATTCCTACAGGTGCTTATCGTGCGGAAGAAAGAAGAATTCAAAACAGAATTAAAAAGACAGGCACTTCTTCCATGGGAAATGAAGAAGATTCATTACCGCCAAGACCTGTTTTAAGTGATTTCAAGTTTGCTATTGATAAATTGAATAAAAAAGAACAACTGCCCGCAATTTTCTTCGTATTCAGTAAAGATTTCTCAAGAGATTTAATTGAGTACTTCTCAGAAGAGGGTGCAGATTTAACTACAAAAGCAGAAAAAGATGAAATTGATAAAATAGTAAGAAAATATAAGGCAGAAAAATATATCGGTTCAGATTTGGATGAAGATGCATTACGAAAAGGCTACGCAATACACAATGCCGGTATTATGCCTCAACAAAAGGAATTAATTGAAGAGTTATTCCAAAAGAAACTTGTAAAAGCGGTAATTGCTACTGAAACACTTGCCGCAGGTATTAATATGCCGGCAAAAACGGTTGTAATTTCTTATCCGTATAAACCGTCAGATGAGGTAAAAGATGAAGAAATGAACGGAATGCGTTTGCTTACGGTTAATGAATATAAGCAGATGTCAGGCAGAGCAGGCAGAAGAGGCATTGATGAAGTCGGATATGTTTATACAATGCCGACAAGTACTGCTGCTGAACAAGATTTCTTAATGATGGAATCTCTGGATTATGATTTGGTTCAAAGTAAATATAATCCTGATTATGCTTTTATAACAGGATATTATCAACATAATGATAACGAATCGGGATTAAAAGAAGTGTTTAATAAATCTTTCTATGCATATAGTCCTGATGAAAAAATTAAACAATCAAAAATTGATACGTTGTTATCTTCAACCGACAATAAAACAAAAGTTCTTGAAGAAAGAGGTTTTTTAGAGAATAATGACGGAAAAGTTTCTCCTACTTTATTAGGTGATATGGCGGCAAAAGTTCGTGGATATGACGCATTAACCTTGGTTGAACTTATAAATGATAAAGCGTTTAAAGATATGAATCCTGAAGCATTAACTCTTGTTGCAGCTGCAATGGCAAACCCTGCAAGACCAAATGAAAATGCACTTGGTGTTGGGGATGATATCTCTGATATGTTTGATAATGTTACTCCGCATATTGATATGTTATATGACCAATTAAAACACAAAGTAAGCGATACTTTTAAAAAACTTGGTATGAGTACATTTGATTTTAGCGGATATCAGACAATGTTAGACTATGCAAAATCAATAGAAAGCCCTAACAGCTATTCTGCAGATGAGGTTAAGGCGGAACTTGACAGGCTTACTGCTATAAAAGCTAAATTAAGTGAAATTAATCAACACGGCGATAAGATGTCATATAAAGAAATTGAAGCAAAACTGAAACAGGGAAGAACTGTTTCGACTTGGACTTTAGAAGAGTGTTTGAGAAATGTTGAAACTTATAAAAAAAGAAATCATGTTGAGGACATATCTGAAATAATTCAACAAATCAAAGATGAAATTGCTCAAGCTGAGGTTTCAGGAAAAGGCAATAAGGCTAAAGAAAAATTGTCTAAGAAAGTTCAATCATTAAATGCTGATTTAGAAGAAGCAAAGGTTTTGAAATATTTAGATGATAATCTTGCAGATAAACTTTCCGAAAACTACAAATACACAAGAGAGCATTCTACAAGAAGCGTAAAACAAGACCTTGCTAAAATCTCAACATTATATACACAATTGACGGCGAAAGATACTTTAGTTTCGGCAATAAGCGGTTTAATGTCAATTGAAGATTACTGTGCAGAAAATGATATTGAAACTGAAAATATAAAGAATTTTACTTCCTCTTCAGGTGCTTTAAATGCTGCAATAAATAAAGGTTTAGATATTTACCAAACAGAAGAATATTACGGTATTGATAATAAGCCTGAACGATACAGTAGAATTGCGGCACAAAATGTTTATACTTGGGCAATGTTGAACAAAGTAAATCATTCTACTATGCCAAACTGGAAAGAAATGCTTGAAATAAATGATGATGAAACAGATGAGGGAAGTATTTTCCGTCAAGTAATGCAAACGGCAGATTTTATCAGTCAAATTGGTGAAATAGCTTCTGTCGGAGAGAAAGAATGTACGGATGCTCAAGAAAGAGAATATTATACCCAATTAAGAAAAACGGTTTACGAAGCAAGAAAGTTATTAATCCAAGAGCCGGTAATAATTCAATAGTATAAATTTATATAATTATAAAGAGTTTGGGAAGTTTGTTACATCTCAAACTCTTTATTTATGTAAATATTTTTAATTTAATAATATAGTTGTTGCATAAGTGAAGTTATGAAATTCCATATATAGTTGCATACCTATTAATAATCAATTGTAGGTCTGATTTACTAATCAGACAGTAACTGTAAGAGATTCTGAACAGATTGAAAAACTACGCTAACGCTCGTTTTTCTAATCTTTCAGAATGACATGTATATTATTGATAATCTAAGAATACATGTCTCCCTGAACTCGTACTGTATAAATAGACAAAATAAATACAAACTATTATGAAAAAAAATAGCTTAAATATAAATCACTTAATTAAAAAATCTACGTGAGAAAAAAATAACGGGTGAAATTTGTCCCTGAACTTGAGCAAAACTCGTAATACAAGAATAAAAACCCGTTAGTTTTTAATAAAATACTTGTATTGGCAGATAAAGATTTAAAAAAGCTAAAACTTAAAGTTTGTAAGTGAGAGAAAATCAAATATCTTCAAATCCTGTGAAAATTGTACAGAATCAAAGATTTAAAATCTGAGTTTACGAGTGAAATATTAGGATTTTAAAAGTTTAATGCTTAGAACAAAGAATGACAAAGTTGATAGTTCAATGTTATCACTCTATGCATATTTACACAACCCTCCACACACACCAAAACTTCCGGAATCAATTCGAAAATTTAGAAGTTTAGTAAGATACAAAGAATCCTTATCTGTATCAAGAGTACCGGAAATAACACGCTTAAAATCTTCATTAGATTCGGATGTTAAACAATTTATCAACAAAAAAATTCATTTTATTGACAAACAAATTTCAGAAGTAATTTTAAAAATACAAAATTTGATAAAAGAAAATGAGTTTTTGTCAAAACAAATAAAACTTTTAAAAACAGTTGATTGTGTTGGAGATAAAGTTGCTTGGGTAATGCTTGCTGAATTTAAGTTTGAAAATATCGAAAAATATTTAAAAAAAATACAAGCTGTTTAAGATTAACCGGTAATTATTTTGCAGGCGTTTTAACAACGTTAGATTTTCTATGCCAAATTTACTACATTTTCTCTCAAAAGAATTAAAAAAAATACTTGACTTTTTCAACAGAATCTTGTTTCAGGGTCGCAAGGGCTTTATTTGATAGTTAAAATATTGCCAACCCACGTA
>CAVEOW010000035.1:0-8607 GCA_963617295.1 bacterium
CCTGATAATAGTCATACTCCGAATAAATTTTATCGGAATTAATCATTTCGTAAATGACTTTTAACGCATTATCCGCACGTTCAAAACATCTTTTTAAATGCTCAATTTCTTTTTCGTTTTTAACAGTTTTAAATAAATTCAAATGGCTTTGTTTAATTTTATTGCTCGGATTAATGAGTTTAAAATCGTGAATTGTAAGCCTTGATGTATCAATATATAAATCTTGTCTTACAATATTTTTTAAATCAATATTAAAGTCAGGCAAAGGTTTGGCCCTGTAATGCTCTCCTATAAACGGTAAGTTACAATCGGAATAAATAGTTACTTCATCCTCATTTATAATTGCTTTAGACGGGAATATTGAACTGTATTCAAAATCATAAGACCTTAAATTAGTTAAATACGCAATATCTTCAAGAGAAGTTACTACTATGTTCAACTTTTCGCATTCGGCATACTGTTTTATGAGTTCATATTTTTCATCGGCAGTCATACCTGAAATATTGTCATCAACCTTAAAAACGTGATAATCAATATTTTTCAGTTTATTACTTTCATATTCAATAACAGGGTCCGTATTAAAAAGCCTGATTGATGAATTTTTACTTTGAAGAACTTCTTCAAGTTTGTCATAAAAGCCTTTTGATGTTTTAGTTGATACGACCCCAAGTTTAAAATATGACGGTAAAATCTCAATCAGTGCGTTAAAATACGATTTTGTCAACGGGATTTTAACAACTTCAACAAAGTCATGGTCAACTTCATTATCGGCTTGCTCGTGATATCTTGTATCAACAAACTGATAGATTTTATCGTTTGTAAAAAGAACATCTCCCGTTGAACCTGTAAATCCTGTAACATAATATCTTGAATTTAATTGCAACATATTATATTCAACAAGAAATTCATTTGTTGAATTAATGAGTAACCCGTCTATATCATTTTTAGATAAGAATTCTTTTAAATATTCTGTTAAATCTGTATCCATTAATCTTCTTTAGCCGTTAAATATAATAAGTGATAGCCGAATTGAGTTCTAATCGGATTTGAAATTTCTCCGACTTCCATAGAAAAAGCAGCATCTTCAAACTCTTTAACCATTTGACCTCTGCCAAAGAAACCTAAATCACCGCCCTCTTGACCTGACGGGCATAATGAATGTTGTTTTGCAGCTTTGGCAAAATCATCGCCGTTCTTTATTTCATTCTTTAATTTTAATGCTTCATCTTCTGTTTTTACAAGAATATGGCTTGCTCTTACAAATGTAGTCATAATTTCTCCTTTTTTAGAAGTATATCACGAGTTTAAAATTTAAACACTAATTTTATTTTTTTCATTTATAATTAATATATTATGAAGAAATTATATATAGAAACGCTCGGCTGCCAAATGAACAAATCAGACTCCGAAAGAATAGCCGGTATTCTTTCTCATTTTGATTATGTTGAAACGGAAAACGAAAAAGAAGCCAATTTATTAATTGTTAACACATGCTCAATAAGACAACTTTCGGCAGATAAAGCATACAGTAAACTCGGAGTATGGGGCAAATGGAAAAAGACCAGACCCGAACTAAAAATTGCTATATGCGGCTGCGTTGCCCAGCAGGATAAAGAGAAAATTCGCTCTCGAGCACCTTATGTTGATTTAATATTCGGGACTCACAATATCTATGAGCTTCCCTCTTTGATTAAACGTATTGAAAATGATGAAAAAGTTTGTGCAATAACAAATACCCCTGTTATAAAAGACCAAAATGAATTCAAAATTGAAAGAAAAGACTCTGTTAACGCTTGGATACCGATAATAGAAGGATGTAACAACTTTTGTACATATTGTGTAGTTCCCTTTACCAGAGGGCGTGAAAGAAGCCGCAGACCTGAGGAAATTATAAAAGAGGCTCAAAATATCATAAAAGAGGGATTTAAAGAAATTACTCTTTTAGGACAAAACGTTGACAGTTACGGAAAAGATTTTAAAGGTGAAAATATAACACTTGCTAATCTTTTAAGAGAATTAAATAAATTAGAGGGAAACTTTAGAATAAGGTTTGTAACCTCATACCCGTCCGATATTACGGATGACTTAATTAATGCAGTAGAGGAATGTGATAAGGTTTGCAAATATTTTCATATTCCTATGCAATCAGGAAATTCTCATATTTTAGAAGAGATGAACAGACATTATACAAAAGAACAATATTATGAAATTGTTTCAAAAATAAGAAATCGTTTTCCGACAGTTGCAATAACAAGTGATTTCATTGCAGGTTTTCCGGGAGAAACCGAAGAAGAATTTGAAGATACGTTAAAGGCTATTGATGAATTAGCTCTTGATTACTCAAATACAGCGGCATATTCACCAAGAGTATTTACAAAAGCAGGCAAAATGACGGATAAATTTATTCCGGAAGACATAAAATATAAAAGGCTTGAAAGACTGAACGAAAAAAATCGTGAAGCATGCCTGAAATCGAATGAAAAATTCGTCGGTAAAACTTTAAGAGTGCTTGTTGAGGGCAAAACAGAGAAAGACGGTAAAATTGTTTTAAACTCTCGTGCCGATAATAATAAAATAGTCCACTTTGAAAGTATGGATTATGATATCGGTGATTTTGCCGACGTAAAAATAAATAAAGCTCAAACTTGGTGCTTGTACGGAGATGTTCAATAATAAAAAGGCATTATTATATAGAATAATACCTTTACATATTTAATGGTAAAAATAAAACCCTAAATTCAACTACTTTGTCCGAATTTAGGGTTTTTAATAATTTTTAGATTTACTTTTATTGTTTATCAAACATTTGTTTAATGCCGTCAACAGAACTTAAAATGCCTGTTGCTTCATAAGGCATATACACAACCTTGTTATCTTTACCTGCAGTAATGCTTGATAACGTTTCTAAGTATTTCATTGCAATTAAGTATTGGTCAGGTTTACCTTTATCAGCTAACGCATTAATAATTCTTTCAATTGCTTGTTTTTCAGCATCCGCTTCAATAATACGAGCTTGAGCTATACCTTCTGCCCTTAAGATTTCTGCTCTTTTTTCACCCTCTGCCTTATTAATTGCAGCTTCTTTTTCACCTTCTGCTTTTAATACTGCAGCTTTTTTAATACCCTCTGCTTCAAGAATAGTTGCACGTCTGTCTTGTTCTGCTTTCTTTTCTTTTTCCATAGCATTTTGAATTGAAGCAGGAGGAACAATATCTTGAAGTTCTACACGGTTAACCTTAACACCCCATTTATCGGTTGCTTTATCAAGAACTTCCCTTAGTTTTTCATTGATAGTATCTCTTGAAACCAATGTTTCATCCAATGCCAATTGCCCGACTAAGTTTCTTAAGTTAGTTTGTGTAAGTTTTTCAATTGCTTCCGGTAAGTTTTCAATTGCATAAACAGCTCTTTGAGCATTTACAATTTGGAAATACAACAAAGCATTAATGCTGATTGTAACGTTATCCTTTGTAATTACATTTTGGCGAGGAAAATCATATACAGTTTCTCTTAAATCTATTCTGTTTGAATAGATAGTAGTTGAATATGTTCTTCCGTCAAGACCTTGCCTTTTTTCTACTCTAATCATTTTTCTTTGAGTTTGTAAAAACGGGACAATAAAATGTAATCCTGCTAATAAAGTTTTTTCATATTTACCTAAATTTTCAACAATTACTGCTTCTGCCTGTTTAACAATAATAAACCCTTTTAAGCAAATAATTGCAACGGCAATAAATAAAATACTAAGAAAAATTTCCCACATAAGTTATATCCTTTCAACAAATAAAATTGTACTATCATGACCAACGATTTTAACGTCAGCATCAGCAGGAATTTCTTCCCCCTCATTTTGCAATCTGGCTTCCCATCTTTCATCATAAATTGTAACCGCACCGTTCATCATAGTTACAGGTTCAATTGTTTTTACAACTTTTCCGATGTATTGAGCTGCAAAATCAACAGAATCTTCTTTATTAAACCATTTTGTCAATAGCGGTTTTACAAACAAAATAGATAACACTGACAGCACAATAAAAATAAATACTAATGCTATAAATGAATCTATAAAGAATGATATAATAGCCGTTATAACACCTGCTATGGCGAAATTGATGCAGAACATTGTAGGTACGAATATTTCAATTAATATTGCAACTACAGAAATGAGTATAAAAATCATCCAAAATTCTAAAAAATTCATTTTTAATCTCCTTTGACAATTAAGTTTAACATTTTTTTTGACATTTGAAAAGCACATAAAAAAGCTATTGTCATAAACAATAGCTTTTTATTTATTATTTAACCCGTAAAATTACTATTCTGCAGCTTCCGTAGATTGCGTTTCTTCAACAGTGGTTTGCTCTATGGTATTAGTTGTTGAAGCAGGCGGAGTTGCCAAATTTTGAAGAGTATTTTGAAGTCTGTTTTTAATTGATTTTTTCACTTCTTCTTTTACGATTTCCTTTGCTTCTTCTTTGGATTTTCCCTCTGTTAAAGCATTGATTTCGTTTGATTTTTCTTGCAATTTTGTTACTGCTTTATTTACATTCTCTTTTTGTTCGGTTGTTAAATTGTCATCTAACGCTTTATCTACTTTGTTTTTTACCTGATTTTTAACTTGTTCTTTGGCTTTTTCTTTCACTTCTTGCTTTATTACTTCGGGGTCTGTAGAAGTAAATCCAAAGCTCTTTAAGTCAGGTACTGTGTCTGTTGGCAATGTATTAACATATTCTTTTGCTTTTTCCATATCAGACTCTAATGCAAGCCACTTAAACGATTTTACAAGTGTTAACGGCTTTTCAACGTTACCTCTTATTATTACTTGGAATTTTGTAGAGGTTGTATCCGAAATACTTTTTGTTAAATCAGGTATTTTATTTAATTCTTGTTCTGTTACAACTTCTGTAAACAAAAAGAATATTTTACCTAGAACATAACTCATGCCGGGAGTTGCCTTAACTAAATTAACAGGGTTTAACATTGCTAATGGTCCCATTGAATCCGAAACTTGAGAGCCTAATCTTCCTCTTAGTTTTATGTCAATTTTATTTGTTAACAAGTTAAAGTTTCCGAATAAATATGTTGCCATAATATCACCCTCAGTTGTTATCGGATTAATTTCCGTAACACCGTCTTTAAATGTTAAATTACCTTTTAATTCGTTATATTTTGCGGTATCAAATGACAACAAGGAATTTAGTACCGAGCCTATTGCAGTTTGGAAGAACGCTGATTCCCTAATGTTTTCCGCAAGAATTAAATTTTCAAGTTTACCAAACGGCCCTAATTCCCCGTTTTTCATTGTGAAATCAACTTTACCTTTTAAAGATTTCATTTGTTCTTCGTATGTTAATCCTTTTAAAGATATATCCGCATTGAAATCCATAGTACCTGTCAAGGTATCTTTCATTGCAGCAGCGTCAAGTAATGTTTTTTCAACATCCAATCCGTTGCCTTTTAATTTTGCAACCATATCGTATGAAATAAGATTCATAGATACATCGCCTTTTACTTTTCCTTTGAAAGCATTTGTCATAAGGTCTTTGATGTAGAACACATCATTGAACATTGAGCATTTACCCGTTAAATTTTCAAGAACTATAGTTCCTGATTTTATTTGCTTCATATCAAGCGTTCCTGATTTGATTACAACAGGAATGACAGCTCCCTTTGAACCTGCTGCGGATTGTGCAGCTGATGATGAACTTTGAGGAACGTATTTCATTGCTGCGTCTGAAACTTTCATTAATTTATCAGCATCAGTTAATTTTGAAATAACGTTTAAATTCTTTATTACAAAATTTTCTGACGGAGTTAAATCTGCATTTATTATCACGTTATAGTCAGAGCCGTTTGCAAGGAGATTTTTAACATCAACATCTAAATCTTTGCTCTCAAATTTTGCATTTGCATTTTCCATTGTTATCATCAATTCGGGAATTGATAAGTCTTTAATGTTGAACTCTCCTCTTACTCTCGGAGAAACTAAATCACCAAAAGCGACAGCATTGCCCGAAAATTTAAAGTTTGATTTCGGAAATGCATATATAACACCTTCTAATTCGCTTGGCATTTTAATCTTTAACAGGTTAATATTCGGATTAGAAGTATTTAATTTTGTAATTGTTCCGTCAATGCTTACAACATCTTCATATACGGTTACTGTCTTTGTTTCATCTTTAGGGTCAGCTTGTGTTTTCTTTATAAAGAAACCTGTGTCTTTAATTTTTAATCTGTCGCCTTTTAAGTCGATAACTGCTTTTAAGACAGTATCTTTATCTAATAGAGATTTAACATCTACAGGTGTAATGTAGTTGTCTTTGTCAGCATCTAATTCTGCTTTAATTACTTGAACTTTGCTATCCCCAATAACGCTTGCGGAAAACGGCAAAGCACCTTTTTCTTTTATAAACGGAGCAAAATCTTTTCCTAAAAGTTGCTTTAAGTCTTTTGTTATGAGTTTACCGTTTGCTTCAATGTTAAAATCAGGATTTTTAGCATAATTTTTAACATATCCTTTAAAATCAATATTTGTAGTGTTGTTTATTTTTAATTGAGCAGGGTCAATTGTTATATCTTTTTCTCCAAGGGTTAAAAGTAATTTCGGGCAATTTACATTTGCACCGTTCATTAATAATCTGAAATCAGAATTTTTTATTGTACCCGTAATTGCTTTAAAATCACTCTTAAATTCAGCTGTTAACGTATCATTTAAGTAATTTATTTTGTTAACTTTATCAGTTAATGATAGGTTATTTACAGATAGAACTAAATCTCCTAATGCATTTTTAAGTTCACCCTTGATATTTGCCTTAAAGTTTACATAACCTTGGTTTACAGTGTAAGCTCTATTTATTTCCGCAGGTAAAAACATCGTAAATATTTTTTCTACGGGCAATTTTTCTGTATCAATTGAAATATCTGCAACCGAATTTTCATCAATTGTTCCTGCTACAGTGAACAATGTGTCAGCTACTTCAACAGAAGTATCAACAAATTTTAAAATGCTGTTATCCAGTGAGATAATTGAATTAACTTTTGCTAATTTTTGTTTTGTTGCGGTATTTATTACTTCGCAATCATTAACCGTTATATTACCTTGTGATTTTAATTTTTTAAAATCTGTTTTTAAATATGTATCAAATACAAAAGAACCTGCTCCTTTTAATGGTGCTAGTTCATGTTTTACATGAAGAGAGTCTAAAGTTGCTTTTACTAATGTTAAAACATCATCCAACCGGATTTTTGTTGAAGTTATTTTTATATCAGTTGATGGTTTTTTAGCATAATTTAACATCCCTAAAACAGAGATTTTTTCGTCTTTTGTAATATATAAATCCGTATCTATGTCAGCTTTAGTTCCTCTTGTAGTAAGGTGTAATTTACTTTCAGGAAGTTCTAATCCTGCAAGTTTTATAGAGAAGTTATCTACATTAAAATAACCGTTTGAAACAAGTCTTTTATCTTTTGTACGAATTTTAATTTTTGAATCAACATTTGCTTTTAAATCGTAAGCCATATACATAGAAACAGGATTTACGAAAGGAATTTCAACTCTTTGAGCTTTATCGTCTTCCTCATCAAGCTTGCTTTGTTGCGGGATTATTGTATCTATATCAATGTTTGCATTGATGTTTTTCTTGTCATTAATAAATAAATCCGCATTAGTCTTTAATGCAATACTTTCACCGTTTCTGTATGCAAATAAAAGTTCATCACCTTTTAATTTTAAATAATTGCCTGTTTTTAAATCATTAACGAAAGCATTGTAATTTGTGATTTTTACTTTCGGTACCATAATTTTTATTTTAGATACGTCAAAAGCGGGATTTTGAGTTGTTTCCACCGCTTGTTCAATGTTTTCTTCTTTTTTATTTAAAATTTCTTCATAAGCGTCAACAGCAGCAAAAGATTTACCGTCAATGATATCAACATTTATTGATGGATTAACGATTTCGGCTGTTGAAACTTTCACTGTTAAGAATAACAATGACGGAAGTGAAATTCTGCCTTTAAATGAATCCGCACTTAATAATTCCGAGTCATTCGGTAATTTTACCGAAAGATTATCAAACATAATACCTGCTGATAATAACGGAGTTACTGTTATTTTAGGGTTATCAAAGTTTAAAGTTAAGTTTGTTTGTTCTTTAATAATATTTTGAACCATAGGTTTATATTCGTTTAAATTAACGACATTTGGCAAAATGAAAAGAAAAGCCAAATATAAAACCAAAAGAAGAGATATAATTACCATCCCCAATATTTTAAAAAATTTTTTCATAGTTAACATTCCCTTATCTGATTTCACATGTGATTGATTATAATTCAAAATTACTGCGTACTGTACAAATCTTTAATTTATGTAAAGTCTGAGCAGAAATAAGCATACATGTTTTTTATTTTTCTGTGTTTGTATTACAATATTTATTGAGTTGTGATTCCGATAGGCAAATTTGTGAAACATCAATAACTGCTTAGTCTTGAAAAAGATGGGAAAGCAATTCAAGGTTACTAATTAATATAAGGAGAAAGACGATGCCGGTAGCATCAATGATTGAACTTTTAGACTCAGGTGTACATTTCGGTCACCAAACACAAAGATGG
>CAVEOW010000036.1:0-914 GCA_963617295.1 bacterium
TTCTTGTTGTTGATAATGATGAGAATGAGTCTGCAAGAGAAAAAGTTCAGGAATTATCATCTAAGGTAAAACTTCCTATTCACTATGCAGTTGAAAAAACAAGAGGGATTTCTTATGCAAGAAATAAAATTCTTGAAACTGCAATAGAGTTAAATGCAAGCCATGTTTTATGCTTTGATGATGATGAAATTTTAGATGAAAACTGCCTTGTAGAACATGTTAATTTCTATAATAATTGCGAAAAGGTATATATAAGTTCAGGACCTGCTTATAATAAATTTGTCGGAGAATATCCTAAGTACATTACAGATTCTATTGTATTTAAACAATCAACAAGTAAAGAAACCGGTGCCGTCAGAAAAAAATGTGCAACAAATAATGTATTTTTCCCTGTTTCGTTGACCAAAGATTACAATTTAAAATTTTCAACAGAATACGTCTTTATGGGCGGAGAAGACGGAGATTTCTTTGGCAGAGCTTCAAAATTAGGTTTCACTATTGTTTGGAATAAAGAAGCTATTGTTTATGAACTTGTCACAAAGTCGAGAGCTAATTTAGATTACATTCTTAAAAAGGCTTTTTATAACGGCTATTCTTCCTCTTTATTAAAATTAAAAAATCCGAAAAAAAGAAAAAAAAGAGTCTTATATGCTATCAAATTCACTATTGTTTGTTTCTTAAATTGTATTTCATTACTTCCGTCATCTTTTCTTGGGGTTTATATGTTCTTTAAAAATCTTGAAGTAATTGTTAAAACAATAGGAAAATTGCAAGGGGTAATAAAAAATAAGCCGATAGACTTCTATAAAGATATCTATGGAGAATAATAGTCTTTTATAATATAATTTTGTAGTGTTTTATTACCGATAAAGATTTAAAATGAATAAAATTTTTACTATATATCAAAATCAGGC
>CAVEOW010000036.1:955-1480 GCA_963617295.1 bacterium
TTGCAGAACAGAATTAACAATTTTAGGTATTAAGTTTAAATTTTTAAACAAAAATTTGGTTATTCGTCCTGATTATTCAAAAGCTTTGGATAAAATAAAAGAGAAATACAGAACTAAAGAAAAAATCAGGGTTGCTTTTCTGGTTAGTGAAAATTCAAAATGGAATTCCGATGAATTATATGATTTAATGGAAAAAAGTGATGTGTATGAACCGTTTATACTTGTTACTCTTTTAACTTATGTACATTTCGGCAACGATAAAACCAGAAATAATTTAGATGAAAATTATAACTTTTTTAAGCAGCAAGGTAAACGAGTTTTTTATGCTTATAATCAACAAGAAAAAAGATATATTGATTTGAATGAATTTTCTCCTGATATTGTATTTTATCAGCAGCCGTGGGGAATAGCCGAAAATCAAGAAATAAACCATGTTTCCAATAACACACTTTGCTGCAATTTTCATTACGGGCTTAATCTTTTTGAATCTGATGTTGAAAATTTACCGTTTTATAAAAAATTATT
>CAVEOW010000036.1:1490-8520 GCA_963617295.1 bacterium
TGAACAAATAAAAGAATTTTTTAAGCCGTTCGGTTATGAAAATTTAAAAGTTGTCGGATTTCCAAAACTTGATGTATATAAAAAGTTAAAAATAAATACGGCAGAAACAAGGACTGTCATATATGCTCCTCATTTTAGTTATAGTCCCAAAAGTATTTTAAAAATAGGAACTTTTGATAAAACAGGCGAAAAAATTCTTGAATTTGCAAAAAAGCACAATGAATATAACTGGATATTTAAACCACACCCCGTTTTAAAAAATGAATTAACCAATGATAAAAAATTCGGGGCAAAATACGTTGAAAAATATTACTCTGAATGGGCTAAAATTGGTAAAGTATATAAACAAGGGGAATATTTTGACTTGTTTAATTCCTCGGATTTATTAATAACGGATTGTTCAGCGTTTTTACTGGAATATATGCCGACTTTTCGCCCTATAATTCGATTAGAAAATCCGAAAAGCACAAAACTGAATAAATTTGGAGAACTTATTGTATCAGGAACATATAGAGTAAATTCTTTTAATGAATTTGAAACGTGCTTTAAAACGCTGCTTATTGATAAAAAGGATGAACTTTTAGAAAAGAGAAAAGAAATAGTAAGTTCGGTTTTAACAGAAGAGAGCAGTTCTCAAAGAATATTAAACGTATTTGATGAATTATTTTCTGAATAATTGTTTCTTGATAAGTGCCTTTTTATTATGTAACATATATTTGTTATGAAAAATATAAAAATGCTTGACTGCACGCTTCGTGACGGCGGATATGTAAATGATTGGAATTTCGGAGAAGATAATATTCGAAATATTATTGCTTTACTTAATAAATCAGACATTGATTTTATTGAAACAGGTTTCCTCACAAAAGATAAGTCGGATTTCAACAAAACTCTTTTTAATTCATTTTCGAATATAAAGAATATAATTCCTGAACACGTTGATAAAACAAAATTACTGGCAATGATAGCGTTCTCACATTTTCCGATAAATGAAGTTCCTCAAATAAAAGAGTCTTGTGTTTCCGGAATAAGGCTCATATTTAAAAAGTTTCAAACAAAAGAAGCTCTTACATACGCAAATAATCTTAAAGATAAAGGTTATAAACTTTTTATTAATCCGACTTATATTGACCAATATACTGATGAGGAATTATTGCCAATTATAAAGAACGTTAATGAGATAAAACCATTTGCATTTTCAATTGTAGATTCTTTAGGTGTATTAAAGGAAGATGACATAAAACATTTGTTTAAAATTGTTGATGATACTTTAAATGATGAAATTACTTTGTGTTTTCATGCACACAATAACCTGCAGTTATCATTTTCAAATGCACAAACCCTTATGAACATTTCTGAAAACAGAAATATTATAATAGATTCTACAATTTTTGGCATTGGCAGAGGAGCTGGAAATATAAAAACCGAGCTTTTAGCAAAATATTTGAACGATAAATACCACTCAAAATATAATGTTGTTCCGATATTGCAGGCAATACACGAATATATTAATCCTATTTTTGAGAAAACTCCCTGGGGATATTCTGTTCCGTATTATTTAGCAGCAATAAATCATTGTCATCCCGATTATGCAAAATATCTTTCAAAACAAGAAAGTATTTCAATTGAAACAATAGATAAAATACTGAAAAATATTCCGTCCGATAAAAAGACAGTTTTTGACGAAAAATTATTAAAGACATTAATTTCAAACGCTATTATTTTAAACTCATAAAAATATTAATTTATGGTTGCATACTTGTCAATAATCAATTGCAGGTCTGATTTACTAATCAGACAGTAACCGGAAGAGATTCCAAACAGATTGAAAAAACTACGCTAACGCTTGTTTTTCTAATCTTACGGAATGACATGAATATAGGAAGTCTGTCATTTTTCAATAATAAGGTTCCTTATCACTACAAAAAGAAACGAGGTCTTTTAAACCTCGCTTCTTTATATCTTTTGGATTTATGTTTACATAAAGTGTTTTATCCAAATATAACCTGTTGATAAGGTTAATGAGATAAATACAACTACAACACCATATTTCATAAAGCTCATAAATGCAATCGGATGACCGTGTTTTGCTGCATTTTCAGATACGATTACGTTTGCTGCAGCACCGATAATTGTTAAGTTACCACCAAGACAAGCACCCAGTGATAAACACCACCACAACGGCAATACATAATCAGTTCCTTTTAATAACTCGATTTCGTGAATCATCGGAGCCATTGTTGCTGTATAAGGAATGTTATCTATAATCCCTGATAAAATACCTGAACCCCACAAAATAACAATTGAAGTTAATTTTTGAGAACCTGCTGTTACATTTAAAAGCCAATCAGCCATTAATTTGATACCGCCTGACGCTTCAAATGCACCGATAATAATAAATAAACCGATGAAGAAGAAAATTGTATTCCATTCAACTTCTTTAAATGTATCTTCAGGTTTTTCAAATAATAACAATATGCCGGCACCGATAAATGCAATTATGCAGGTTGCAATATGAGTTATATCGTGTGTAATAAAGCCTAAAATAACCAAGCCTAAAACTAACATACTTCTTTTTAATAAAGCAAAATCCGTAATAGTCTTTGTGTTATCAATTTCTTGAATACTATCCATTTTTTCTTGAGTTGTTTTTAATTGTTTTCTGAAACATAAGAATAAAAATGCTAAAACTGCAATCATTATGATAAAACAAATTCCTGTTAATTCAGTAACAAAGTCCATAAATGAGAAGTTTGCAGCACTACCGATAATGATGTTTGGAGGGTCACCAATTAATGTGGCAGTTCCGCCGATGTTTGAAGCAAATACTTCTGAAATTAAAAACGGTACAGGATTAATATCCAACTGTTTTGCAACTACAAATGTTATTGGAATAACCAAAATAACAGTTGTTACGTTGTCTAAAAATGCTGATAAAATAGCGGTAAAGAAAGATAATGCAATAAGAACCAAAACAGGATGTCCTTTTGTTTTCTTTAAAAGTTCTATTGCTATCCACTTAAATACACCGCATCTTGTTGTTATGTTAACTATAATCATCATAGAAACTAACAAGAAGATAACGTTGAAATCTACAAAGTTAATAAAATAAAGTTCATTCAAGCCTGTTTCTGCAATTTTTTCCTGACTGACAAGTCCCGAAAAAACAACAATTGCAGCACCTAATAGTGCAATTGTAACTTTCGGTATCTTCTCAAGAGCAATAAAAACATAAGCAATTATAAGAATTGCTGCAGAAACTAATATGGCATTGTTTTGAACAAGTGCATAAAATTGTTCCATTGTTTTCCCTCTCTAATGTAAATATCTTTTTTATTATACCAAAAACTTAACCGGTATCATAAAATTACTCTATAACCATACCCATTTTTAAAAATGCCTCAATAAATCCGTCTATATTTCCGTCCATAACAGCATCTATATTTCCCATTTCAAAATTAGTTCTGTGATCTTTAACCATTTTATAAGGGTGAAATACGTAAGAGCGAATTTGTGAACCAAAATTTATATCGACATTTTGACCTTTTAATTTCATTAATTTTTCTTCATGCTCAGCTTGCTTTATTGCAAGTAATTTTGAAGCCAAAATTTGCATTGCTGTTTCTTTATTTTGAAGTTGAGAGCGTTGTTGTTGACATCTTACAACTATCCCTGTCGGTTTATGCAATATTCTTACTGCCGTTTCTACTTTATTAACATTTTGTCCGCCGGCACCGCCTGACCTCATTGTATCAACTACAATATCCTCAGGCTGAATAAAAATTTTTTTGCTGAAATCTTCAATAACAGGGCTGACTTCAAGACTTGCAAAACTTGTTTGTCTTTTCCCGTTTGCATTAAAAGGGGAAATTCTGACAAGTCTGTGAACTCCTTTTTCAGCTTTAGCCAAACCGTAAGCATACTTACCCGAAATTTTAATTGTTGCTGATTTTATACCTGCTTCTTCACCGTCAGAGCGTTCTATTAAATCGACTTTCCAATGTTTTGATTCTGCCCAACGCATATACATTCTTAAAAGCATTTGAGCCCAATCTTGAGCGTCAGTACCGCCTGCACCTGCATTTATTGTTATAATTGCGTCAGATTTATCATATTCTCCGCTTAAAGTAGATTCTATTTCCCATATTTCAAGCTCGGATTTTAAATTGCGTATCAGCTTTTCAACTTCTGTAAGCAAAGACTCATCTTTGGTTTCTTCATACAATTCAAAAAATGTTTCAATATCACTTATTGAATTTTTCCATTTTGTTATTTTTTCAATATTGTCTTTATCCTCTTTTATTTCATGAGATATTTTTGATGAAATATCAGGATTTGACCAAACATCACTTTGTTGAAGTTTAGCTTCATTTTCTTTAATGGAATTTTTCAAAGACTCAACATTAAACACTTTCAATGCTTTATCAAACATTGTTCGAACAGGATTATAAAGTTGTTTAATGTCTTCAAACAGCAATAGTTTAACCTTTTTTCTTATCTGCGAATTCTGAGTCAAGTCTTAAAAATACGGGTTTAATTTTTTCTTTTTCCGTAATTTTACCTTCTTTTATTCCGCCCCAAACTAAATTGCTATATTTGAAATCAACATTTTCATTTAGTTGAGTAAGAATATCCGTTGCAATATTCGGGCAAAATGGAGACAGAAGAATTGCAATATGACGCATAGCTTCAAGTGTTTCATATAAGACTTTTCCGCATTCATTCATTTTTTCTTCTTTAGCTAATGTCCAAGGAGCATTATCAGTAACATATTTATTGACAGAATCTGCAAATGAAACAATAATATTAGCGGCTTCAGCGACTTCATATTTATTAAATGCTTCGATGACTTGCATTTTTGCATTATTTGCCAATACTGCAATTTTTGAATTTGAATCTGTAATAAATTCGGGTTTTATCTCTCCGTCAAAATATTTAACCAACATATTTAATGTTCTGTTTAAAAGATTGCCGATATTGTTTGCCAAATCAGCATTAACTTTTTCTTTAAAATCGATGTCGGAGTAGTTTCCGTCTTTACCTGTTTGAGCAGCTGATGCCATATAATATCTGAATGCGTCAGGTTTTTCCAAATTGAATGCAGTCAGTACATCGTGAGGTGCAATTACGTTGCCTAAAGATTTACTCATTTTAGATTGGTCTATTGTAATCCACCCGTGAGCATAAATAGTTTTCGGTAACGGTAAACCTAACGACATTAAAATTGCTATCCAATAAATTGAATGGAATTTTATAATATCTTTACCTATAACATGAACATCTGCCGGCCAAAGTTTATTATAAAGTTCGGCCGGATTTTCCGTATCATAACCGATAGCCGTAATATAATTTGAAAGTGCATCAATCCAAACATAAATTGTTTGCGTGTCATCATCAGGAACACCGATTCCCCATTGAACCGATTCTTTTGTTCTTGAAACTGAAATATCTTCAATGTTTTCAAGCTGGTTTAAAAGCTCATTAACTCTTGAAGCAGGTCTTATAAAATCAGGATGAGATTTTATATATTCAGCAATTTTTTCTTTATATTTGCTTAACTTGAAGAAGTAATTTTCTTCAGTAATTTCTTCGGGCTTCTTTAAGTGATCGGGACAAAGTCCGTCTTCCGTCAAATCTTTCGGATTTAAGAAACATTCACAGCCGCTGCAATACAAGCCTGTATAAGAGTGTTTATAAATATCCCCGTTATCCAATAATTTTTTAAATATTTTCTTTACGGTTCTTTTATGTTCTTCATCAGTTGTTCTGATAATTTTATCGTAACTTATTTCAAGTTCTTTCCATGCCTGTTCAAATTGAGCAAAATTCATGTCGCAAAGTTCTTTTGGTGTAATACCTTTTGAAATTGCGGTTTTTTGAATTTTTACACCGTGTTCATCCGTACCTGTAAGCATAAAAGCGTTATCGGTAAGTTGTCTTTTATGTCTTATAATTACATCCGCTAAAATCTTTTCATAAGCGTGTCCGATGTGCGGAGCACCGTTAACATAGTCGATTGCTGTTGTTAAATAAAATTTTTCTTGCATAATACTACACCTTTGAACATATATGATAAAATAAATTTAACACAAAGAAATTATATTAAAAAGGGCAAAAATATGAGTGAAAGATTAAACGGAAGAAAAAACGATTGTTTAAGAGATATCAGTATAGTTAAGGATTTTACAAAAAATGCTTTAGGTTCTGTTTTAATGACATTTGGAGATACTAAGGTCATTGTAACTGCTACAATTGAAGAGGGAAAACCAAAATGGATGGATAAATCAGACCCGAGAGGCTGGGTAACTGCTGAATATTCCCTTTTGCCGTCATCAACTCAAACCAGATGTCAAAGAGAGAGAACTAAAATTTCTGGCAGAACACAAGAAATCCAAAGGTTAATAGGCAGAAGTCTTCGCTCTTGTCTTGATTTAGAAAAGCTGGGAGATAGAACCGTTACTATTGATGCGGATGTAATTCAAGCTGACGGCGGAACAAGATGTGCTTCTATTTGTGGCGGTTTTATTGCGATGAACATTGCTTTTGAAAAATTAATTAAAGACGGTATTTTAAAAGAAAACCCTATAATTGAACCGATAGCAGCCGTTTCAGTCGGTTTAACAGACGGAGAAGTTAAACTTGATTTGGATTATTCGGAAGACTCACACGCACAAGTTGATAGTAATGTTGTTATGACAAAGTCAGGCAAAATAATTGAATTCCAAACTACGGCAGAGGGTGCTCCATTTGAAAAACGACAACTTGATGAAATTTATAATCTTGCGAATAATGCAATTCAAAAAATTATTTCAATGTATTAAAAAGAGGAGCGTTGCTCCTCTTTTTAGTTTATATCTCTTATACATATTAATCAGATCTTTTAGCATTTATATATGATTAACTAGGAATGTTGGTTAGGCATACCCCTTGCGACCCTGAAATAAATTCAGGGTGACATGTACTCTTAGAGTATCAAGACTCATGTCATTCTGAAAGATTAGAAAAACGAGCGTTAGCGTAGTTTTTCAAT
>CAVEOW010000037.1:0-8497 GCA_963617295.1 bacterium
TCACTTGCTGTCGTATTGCATAACATTTATTGTTCGTTTCGCTATGGTTGCAACTATAAATTACTAAATTAAATAATGTAAGTTGTGCATACTTTGTCCAAGAAGTAAAGCCCTTGCGACCCTGAAACGAGTTCAGGACGACATGTTATTATTGAAGAATGGCAGACTCCCTAGGGTGTCATTCCGGAAGATTAGAAAAACAAGCGTTAGCGTAGTTTTTCAATCTGTTCGAAATCTCATTGTTTCTGAATTCTTACAAGATATTAAACTAAAAAATACTGTCAGATTAATAAATCCGACAGTATTAAAAAAATTTTCAACCTATTGAACAATCAATGCCGTACATTTAGGTTCATGCAGAATAGGAAGTTTCTTTTCTTCCAATATTGCCAATGCAGTACTTTGTGATTTTATCATTTGCGGTATCATTACAAAACCTGTATTCATTCAAAACTCCTTTATATAAACCTTGCTCTTATATAAAGGTAATTCCCTAATGATTAATTGTTATAACATTACGGTTTGTAAAAAGATTATTTACCGAAAAATCTCATTATCTTATCAATCAAACCCTCTTCATTTGCAGTCGGAGTTGCTTGATTTCCGTTAGACATCTTTGAAACTTTTTCTTTAAGTTTTTCTATATCAGGTGATAACGGAGCTTTTGAAATGTACTTTTCATAGTATTCTTTAGCGGTTCCGAAATCTTTTGTTTTTTCATAACAAATACCCAATTTGTAATTTAATTCATTAGGATAGTTGCCTGTTTTTAACAATTTTTCATAGTATGAAATGGCATCTCTAAACTCATACATATCCGCATACATATCACCTAATCCCATTAATGCGGTAGGGTTATCGGGTTCTGTTCTCGATAATTTTTCGTAAAATTCAATTAAACTTGTCTTATCACCTTTTGTCTCATTGATTTTAATAATTTCCTTAATTGCATCAGGTTTAGTTCCGTCAACACGGTGAGCATTCAAATATTCTGCCATTGCAAGCTCATAATCCTGCTTATAAGAATAACATCTTCCCATATTGTAATGGTATCCGTATAAATCTTTTTTTGCATCACAAACAAGAGCTTTCATTTGATATACTAACGGATTTTGCGGAGATACCCGGTTAAATTTTTCAATATATTGGCTGCAATTGTCCCACTCTTTTTTATTAAAGTAATATTCCGCCATTAAAGCGGGGAAGTTTCCATTTTCTTTATCTTCAACGCTCATTAATAATTCATACGCTTTTTCATTTTCACCTTTCATTAAGTATGCTTTTATCTTAGTGAAAATATTTTTAGCGTGTTTTAACGCTTCTTCGCATTTACCTTCTTTTATATATAAAGCAGCAAGATATTCGCTTAAATCTGTTACTTCAGGAAATGCTTTAACACCACGTTCAAGTATATTTATAGCCGAAAATCTGTCACCTGATTCACAATATAAATCAGCTAATTTTAAATATATTGCAATATCGTCTTTGTGTTCAATAATTCTAAAATATTCATCAATAGCGTCTTGCGTTTTACCGACATATTCATAAGATTTTGCCAATAAAAATCTTGCATTTATAATATCATTTTCTTCTTGAGTAGCAGCAATTGCCTTTTTGTAATCGTCAATAGATTGAGATACTTTTTGATTTAATATTTTATATTTAGCACGGGTAACATAATATTTATATTTGTCGCTATTCATATAGTGGTCTAGTAATTCTGAATATGCAACAAGAGAGTTAGGGTTAACATTAACAAGTTCTTCCCAATACTTAACAGCTTCGTCATCTTTTTCCATTGTTTTGGCTAAAAGTGCAAATTTTTCAAGAAATTCCGAGTCATCTTTATATTCCTCGTACGATTTTTGCATTAAATCATAGGCATTATCATATTGTTCTTGATCCATAAGCATTTGAGCTTGTGCTAAAGTACTGTTTACACTCATTTTATATCCCTTTATCTACTGATTTGCTTTTTATTATATATCAAAAATCAATAATTATTAATATTGTCGTATTTATTAATATTTTACAATTTCAATATAACCTGCAATTTTATTTATTAAATTTTCAATTATTGACTTAATTATTAATAGAAAATAAAATTTTTATATGAAAAAACTTTTTAAAATAATATTAATATTATTATTAAACGTAATCGGGATACTTGCCGTTTGGGTTGCGTGTGATTATTTCGTTTATAAAAATGAAAAAGTTAAGTATGAAAAAACTCATCCTGATGTATATATTGTAGATAGTTTTAAATATTTAACCGAACCGTATTTTGCATTCGACTTAAACACATATTTTGACGGGACAAATAACGTATATAAAGGCAGAAAGCCTGACGGGCTTCAATATAGCGGAAAACCGATAACGGTATTCGGGTGTTCTTTTGCGTACGGATTGTACCTTAATGCAAATCAAACATTCACATATAAACTTTCAAATATTCTGAAACGTCCTGTTTATAACAGAGCCATGCCCGGTAAAGGCTTTCAACAAATGTATTTTCAAAGCAAAAGCGAAGAATTTTACAGAGATGTTCCACCCTCTGATTTAGTTATATATATGGGACTTCATGACCACTATAGAAGAATGAAAGTTACATTTATTGAAGTAATTGATACTTATATGCTTGTCAATTACAGAAAAAGAGGAAATCAGTTAAAAGAAATTAATTATAATAATAAATTGTGGAATATTTACAATTCATCTTATACAGTTAAATTGTTAAAAAATAAATTTTACAGTTCTTATATAAACAACATAAAAAATGGGGATAAACTAACCGATGAGGCACTGTTATATTTCACAGGAACTCGAGATGAACTTAAAAAACATTGGAAGAATGATTTTAAATTTCTGGTTTTATTATATCCATCCCCATTTAACGAACTTTTAAGAAAGAAACTTGAAGATAACGGTTTTGTAGTAATAAATGTAGATGAAGACTTACACCCTAAAGATTTATTCACTCCAAAATATACAATATCAGAAACGGATATTCACCCGAATGAAGCAGCGTGGGATTTGGTAACACCGCTTATTGCAAATAAAATAAAAGAATTAAATTTATAATAACCTTTTATACGTGCAACAACACCAATAATTACGAGGGTATTTAATACCTCACTAAGAGTAAAAGCCTTTAAGCTGTACGGGGCTCTTCATTTTTATTCTCTTTATTGTCTTTTAGGCATTGTACCATATTTTAGCAGTATTTGTCTATATAAAATTAAAAAATACATGCTTTTTACAGAAAAATCATTAATACATTAAATAGTGTATTTTAAATTCTTTCAAATAAGTTCATACTGGTGTATGTAGAATTAGATTTGGATTTTAGTGTAAAAATAAGGCGGTCAAGTTGTATAACACGATATATCCCGGATATATAGGTCAATACAGAAACTTAAACAGCAACAAGCTTGCAACTAAAAAAGATGATGAGAAAAGCTCTCAATCATCTAAAAATGCTGAAAATACACAAAATGAAAGCAGACAAAATACACCGTCAAATTCGTACTTTCCAAACGGTGAAAAAGTTGCAATTGACTACACTAAACACCAAATTAACATAGAACAGGTTTTAAAAGATTTCAACAATACCGCTAATGCAATCGGAGCCCCCGACAATATAAAATCAGAAGTCACACAGTATTTACAACTTGTAGAAAATCAAGCACTAAAGGAAAATCCAAACCAACAAATTGTTCAATCAAATTTGAGAAACGCTTCTCAAATATTAGACGAATATATTACAAATACACTAAAAAAACCGTCTAAAGTTGTTGAAAATTGGGTTGACGCACTGTTCCTGCAAAAAATCGAATACAAAATGCAACCTCAAGCTATTGCAACAGAAGAAGAAGTTAAAGAAGAAATTCCTCAACCCACACAAGAAGAACCACAAGAAGCACAACAACCGCAACAAAACAGTGATATCTATGTACCTCAAGATGTTGCATTAAAAAGAATGTTCATCCAAGCAAAGAAATATTCGGCGATTAATGAAAAAGAAAAAGCATTATATGCCTTTCAATCGGCAATGGATTATGCTCAAGAAGTCGGCGACGAACAAACTTGTGCAATGATTCATTACGAAGAAGGCAGGCTTTATGATGATTTCAATCAATTATCCGACGCTTTATATAACTATAATCAAGCAGCAGAACAAAGCAACAATAACAATATAAAGGCAAGAGCTCATGTTTCAATGGGCAAAATCTATGATGATTTTGTTAAACTTGATACTGCAGTTGACCACTATTGTGCAGCAGTTTCGTTTGCAGGCGAGGCGGATAATCTACCTCTCCAAGCAAAAGTTCTTTCAAATTTAGGACAAATCCACGCAGAAAAATATGATAAACAAAATTCATTAATGTTTATGTCAATGGCTGATACAATTGCGGATGAAACGGATAATGAAAAAGTTAAAAGCGTAATCTCCGCAAAAAATGCAACAGGCTGCGAAATTTTAAATGAGAAAAAACGTGCATTGGCATATTATGGTAAATCTGCAAAAGCGTGCAGTGAATCAGACGATAAATTAAATCTTGCAAAAAACTACAGAAGTGCAGCCGAACTCATGCTCGAATACGGCAACAGAGCAAAAGCAAAAACTCTTATGGGCAAGGCATATATTGCAGCACAATCCACGAGTGATGAAAGTTTAAAACAAGAAATTGCAGAAAAGTTAGCTCAACTATAAAACGTATAAAATTAGACAAATTTCCCTTTTTAGTTTATAAATAAAGAAGTAAAAGGGTTTTTTATGAAAATTGTAATATACGGTGCAAATGAACTTGCTTGTTTAATTGCAACAAAATTATTTGAAGATCACGACATTATCATAATAGACGATAATCCGAACAACAACAGCGACAATTTTGAAAAACTTGATTTGGATTACATTCAAGGATCAGGGTCTAACATAAATGTATTAGAATCAATTGACATCAAGTCGGCAGATATTTTTATTGCTTGTACGGACAATGATGAAGCAAATATTGTTGCGTGTTTAACGGTTACAAACATGACAAAGTTAAAAACCGTATGTTTTGTAAGTAAAAAAGAAAATGTTGATTCTCTTTCATTGGTAAGAGGCTCGCAATATCAAAAAGAATTAATGATTGACTATGTTCTTTGGCCCGAAGAACTTATGACACAGGAAATCTTTAGAATTATTACAGTTCCTAATGCAATTGATGTTGAAAATTTTGCAAACGGCAAAGCAAGATTACTTGAATATAGAGTTGTTGAGGGAACGAAATTCCTCAACAAAAAAATAAAAGATTGCAGTTTTCCTGAAGAAACTCTGATTGTAGGAATAACAAGAGATGACAAATTGTTCATTCCGAACGGAGATACAGAAATTCTTTTAAACGATAAAGTAATATTTATGGGGTCATCGTACTCTTTAGATATTCTTGCAAACAAATTTTTCCAAGAAAAAACCGACGTAAAACAAGTAACAATTATTGGGGGCGGAAATGTAGGCTTAATGCTTGCACAAAACTTGGAGAAAGTTAACGTCAAAATAAAAATTATTGAATTTGATTATAAAAGATGTGTTGAACTAACCGAAAATTTAAAGAACACCCTTGTTATAAACGGTGATGGTGCTAATTTTGAGCTTCTTGAAGAAGAAAGAGTCGGAGAGTCCGATGTTGTAATAAGCGTAACAAATAATGACGAAAAAAATCTGTTATGTTCGCTTTTAGCAAAGCAGCTCGGTGTAAAAAAGGTAATTACGAGAGTTTCTAAAAATGCGAACGCAACATTATTTGAAAAAGTAGGAATTGATGTTGCAATTTCAGAAAACGGGGCAGCCATAGAGGATATTGAAAATCATCTGATAAAAACAGATATTGAAATACTTGCAACAGTAGAAAGAGGGCAAGGAAAGGTGCTTGAAATAATGGTACCGTTCAATTTTAAAAGTGATACTTTAATGAATTTAAAATTCCCTTGCAAAGCAATTATTGCAATTATTCAAAGAAGAAACAGAATAATTATACCAAGAGGTACAACCCAAGTTATGCCGTTTGATAATCTCATAATCTTTACAACAAAAGAAAATTCAGACATTATCAAAGAATATTTTAAACGGGGATAGACAATGAATTTAAGCAATCTGTTAAATGCGTTAAGTTTTATCCTCAGGTACGTTTCAACAATTATGCTGGTACCTTGTGTTTGTGCAATTTTATTAAAAGAATACTATGCAATTATTCCGTTTGCAGGAGCTTCAATAATTTCATTCTGCTTTGGATTTTTGTTTAGAAATAAAAATACACAAGAAGAAGCTATCAACAACCTTAACAGAACGGAAGCTTTCGGGATTGTTCTCTTAACTTGGGGCTTTGTAAGTATTCTTGCAACAATTCCGTTTTTATACTTCGGGTTGGATTTTATAGATTCTTTATTTGAAAGTGTATCAGGAATAACCGCAACAGGTGCAACAATATTAAGTAACTTTGATATATATCCGAGAACAATGTTTTTCTGGCGTTCATTCAGCCAATGGCTCGGCGGTTTAGGAATTATCGTATTATTTACGGCAGTATTACCTAAATTTGCAATCGCAGGACGTCAAATGTTTTTTGCGGAAGTTCCGGGGTCAAAAGAAAGTAAATTAACTCCCAGAATAAGACAAACCGCAATTGCACTTTGGGGTGTTTACTTAGGGTTAACCCTAACGGAAGCTGCAATTTTAATATATTTAAAAATGCCTGTTTTTGACGCAGTATGCACATCACTTTCCACAATATCAGGCGGGGGTTTTTCTCCTAAAATTAACAGTTTAATTGCATACGGGCAGGTTAAATACGTTTGGGCAGTTGCAATATTTATGTTTTTTGCAGGTTTCAACTTTGCACTCCAATATAAAGTATTTATCAAAAGAAAATTTATTTCTCTTATCAAAGATGAAGAATTTAGGGTTTATTTCTTTGTCGTATTGCTATTTACCGTTATAATATCAGCAATTCTAACCCTAAATCACACATACGACTTTTTTACCTCAATAAGAGAATCGTTCTTTCAAGTATTAACAATTATAACAACAACGGGTTTTGCTTCTGTTGATTATTCACAATGGAGTTTATCGGCAAAACTGTTTTTATTTATTCTTATGTTTTCAGGAGCTTCAATCGGGTCAGCTTCAGGCGGTTTAAAATTATTACGACTAATTTTAATTTTTAAATACATGAAAAGACAAATCGCTAAAATCCACCACCCGAACGGTGTTTATCCAATAAAAATTAACAAAACTATAATTAATGAAGATATCGTTAAACAAATGATTTCATTTGTATTTTTCTATTACGGAATATTTATTGTAACAGCGTTTATGCTGGTATTCACCGAACAAGATATAACAACAGGAGTATCTGCTGCAATTGCAACATTAGGTAACGTAGGTCCCGCTTTTGGGAACATGGTAGGACCAATGGGGAATTACGGAAATCTCCATTTGAGTTCAAAAATTATTGCAATATTCAATATGTTCGTAGGACGTTTAGAATTAATCCCATTCTTAGCAATGTTACATCCTGACTTTTGGAATATAAAAAAATTAAATAACTTGCACGAAACCCGACAAGTATGATAAAATCATACTGTTAGGTAGTAGTTTCGAGAAAAGTATGTTTAAAAAAGCAATTATATTAGGTATATTATTACCAATCGTGGTATTTACTCTCAAATTAATTTTTGTAGGTTTAAGTAAAATAGAATTGAGCGAGTTTAAACCTGTTGTTGCAATATTCCTTTTGGATATATCAGCTTCCAACAGAGATTTAATGTACTCACAGCAGCAATGTATCTTAAAAATGGCAAAAAGACTTGATTCGGAGGATCACGCAAGGATTTATGTAGTAACTGAAGATGCGTATGAAGTATATGACGGTCAACCGCACAAAACAATTGCAATGAGAGAAGCAATGAATAAACGCAGCGGATTAGATTCAAGTGCATACGGAACAGCTTACGGGTTAGCTCTTAAAAAAGCTGTCGGTGATGCTCTGAGGTATAAAGCAGAAGGCTATACTCCTGCAATTGTATTCTTGGGAGATATGGAAAATGAAGGTGATATTACAAAACAAATTAATTGGTCTATATTACCTCAAGACTTAGAAAAAACACTTACTTACATACCTGATTTATCATTAACATTTTTATATGCTCACCCGCAAAAACTTGACAGTATAAGACAACAACTCGTACCTGTTCTGGGTGAAAAAAAACTGATTATAGCTTCAGAAGAAAATGTTGATATAGCAACAAGAAAGTTCTCGCAGGCAATAGGAAGATAGGGGAAATAATGAGAATAACAATTACATCTAAAAATCAAGAAAAAACTTTCGATGATGCAGACGGAAATGTTATAAATATAGGCAACTCAAGTCGTTGCCACTTTAAATTGGATATCGGAGAACCATTGCTTTTATCATTACAAAAAAATGAAAACGGCAAATGGCAGATTGTTAAC
>CAVEOW010000038.1:0-8436 GCA_963617295.1 bacterium
TGTTGCAGTAGGACAAGGCAAGATGAACGATAAAGGCGAAAGAGAACCTATGGACGTTAAAACAGGGGATATTGTTCTTTTTGCAAAATATGCAGGCACTGATGTAAAAGTCGGTAAAGAAGAACTTAAAATTATGTCAGTATCGGATATTTTAGGCATAATTGAATAATTTATAAAAAAAGACTTTTAGGGAGATTATAAAAATGGCTAAAAAAATTATATTTGATGAAGAAGCTCGTAAAGGGCTTTTAAGAGGTATTGATGCAGTAGCTGATGCCGTTAAAGTTACACTTGGACCAAAAGGACGTAACGTAATTTTAGAAAAGAAATTCGGTGCTCCGCAAATCACAAATGATGGTGTTACTATTGCAAAAGAAATTGAACTTGAAGATCCGTTAGAAAATTCAAAGAAGTTTCATCTAAAACAAACGATGTAGCAGGCGACGGAACAACAACCGCTTCTGTTTTGGCTCAAGCAATTGTTCGTGAAGGTGTTAGAAACTTAACAGCAGGTGCTAACCCGATGTGCATTAAAAGAGGTATGGATAAAGCAGTAGGCATAGCTATCGATACAATTAAAAAGATGTCACAAAGTGTTGATTCTCAAGAAAAATTAGCTCAAGTTGCAGCTATTTCTGCTGGAAACAACGATGAAATCGGTAAATTAGTTGCAGAAGCAATGGAAAAAGTCGGACACGATGGTGTTATTACTGTTGAAGAATCAAAATCAACAGGTACTAACCTTAAAGTTGTTGAAGGTATGCAATTTGATAAAGGTTACATTTCACCTTACTTCGTTACAGATGCAGAAAGAATGGAAGCAGTTCTTGAAGATGCTTATGTTCTTTGTGTTAACAAAAAAATCAACATTATTGCCGATTTAGTTCCGATTTTGGAACAAGTTGCTCGTGACGGTCGTTCTTTATTAATCATTGCAGAAGATGTTGAAGGTGAAGCATTAGCTACTTTAGTTGTTAACACTATGAGAAAAGTTTTAAGAGCAGTTGCTGTTAAAGCTCCGGGTTTTGGCGACAGAAGAAAAGCTATGTTAGAAGATATCGCTATTTTAACAGGCGGTCAATTATTTACCGAAGAACTTGGCATTAAACTTGAAAATGTTACTGTTCAAATGTTAGGTCAAGCAAAACGTGTAACTGTTACTAAAGACAACACTACAATCGTTGTTGGGGATGAAACAAAACACGCTATTGAAGACAGAGTAAAATTAATCAAACGTCAAATTGAAACATCTGATAGCGAATACGACAAAGAAAAACTTCAAGAAAGATTAGCAAAACTTTCAGGCGGTGTTGCTGTTATCGAAGTTGGTGCAGCTTCAGAAGTTGAATTAAAAGAAAGAAAATTAAGAATTGAAGATGCTCTTAACGCAACAAGAGCTGCTAAAGAAGAAGGTATTGTTCCCGGTGGCGGCGTTGCATACGTAAGAGTAATGCAAGACTTAGAAAAGGCTATCAATACGGTTGAATATACAACTGATGATGAAAAAGTAGGTTTCAGAATTTTACTTGATTCATTATATATTCCGTTGAAACAAATTGCTGATAACGCTGGTGTTAAAGGTGAAGTTGTTGTTGAAGCAGTTAAAAAACTTCCTACAACAGAAGGTTATGATGCAATGTCTAACAAATACGTTGATATGATTAAATCAGGTATTGTTGACCCTGCTAAAGTTACAAGAAGTGCACTTCAAAATGCAGTATCAGTTGCAAGTATGTTGTTAACAACAGAAGCAGCAGTTGTTGATATTCCTACAAAGAACCCTGCTCCTGCAATGCCTGATATGTCAGGTATGGGCGGAATGGGCGGTATGATGTAATTTGATTACATTATATTCATTCAAAATTTGAAAGGGAGAGCTTATGGCTCTCTCTTTTTTGCCGATTTTTAATCAAGACAAAAAATAGTATAAAATAAGCATTTTTTTGTAAAAAACGCTTGACAATCACAAAGAAACAATGAAAAATAAATATTATGTTATAAATTTCTGCTTTTGGGGAATTCTTTAACTATGGTATGTATGTATAAGATAGAGAAATAAAGGAGATTATTAATGTATTCAAAAGAAGAACTTGCGGAACTAATTATTAAAAATCCTCAAGAATACAATTCTTACAAAAAGAATGTTGAAGAACTGGACTTAACTGAATTAGATTTTTCAAATATAACTTTAGAAGATATTGATTTTTCAAATACGGAACTTGCAGGCACATCTTTTGTTGATTCACATTTATCAAATATAAACTTTACAGGTGCAGATTTAAACGCTACTGATTTCACTCGTGCAACAGTTGTTGAAAGTGATTTTTCGGAAGCTGTATTAAATGGTACTGATTTTAGCTATGCAACTGTTAATTACTGTAATTTTACGGATACTGATATGTCAGGTTGTATTGTAAAAGAAGCAGAACTAACTGATTCTGATTTATCCGCAAGTTTAAATTTATCAACAACAAGAGCTGATGAAACAACAATTTGGCCTGATACAGATTTATTACCGGATGAATTTGATACAAACTATTCTAAGGATAATCCGGAAGAAGATGATGAACCTGTTGAATCAGATTATTAATTAAAAATTTAATAAACACTATAAAAAGACACTTGAATAAGTGTCTTTTTTTGATTAATCTTATTATTGATTGATTAGTCTTTATTTGCTTCTGAATTCAAGTCCGTTTTCATCTCTGATAACAACTTTTACTTCACCGTTTGCACCGGGTTCAAGAACAATATATTTTGTTCCCTCAGCTGTTTGAACAGTTCCTGCTACAATACCTGCTTGTGCTGTTACAATTTCATCATTAACGGAAGTCGGATTTATAATTACAATTGTACCTGTCGGGTAAACTCCGTTTTCTTTTTCAGCTGTTTGAGTTTCATTATAGATTGTAGTCATTGACAAGTTGCTAATGTTCAAATCTTCTAATACGGCAGCAAGTTTTTCTGCGTCAGTACCTGAAATATTTTGCATTCCGTCTTTGTAAGAAGTGAGTTGTTTTAGCATTTCAGATGTATATTGTTTTGCAACTGTTGACAAATCGGAACCTGTAACATTTGTTGTTGTCTTAGGATAAGATGATGAAGTATATTCAATATATGCTTTCCCGCTTTCATCAGTTTTTTGTTCGAAAGTACCAAGTGCATTTGTATATTTTACAAGATTTCCGTTTTCATCAAATTGATAATTTACTTCATATCCGTCAACAATTACACATGCACTAAAATGTGTATCAGAATCACCTGAATATAAGATTGAAGAGGTATCAACACCCATATTTTGTAAAGTTTTTTCAGCGTTACTTTGAGCTTCTGTACTAAATTTTTCCCAAGCAAACTCTTTATCGCTAATAAATAAGCAATCTCCATGTTTAGGGTCAAAAGTGACGGTATAATCTTCCCCGTCCTTTTTGGCAACGACTTTTATATTGCCATTAGGAGTTAATGAGTATTCAGCCGCAGAAATATCAAGCTCTAATATATTTTCTAATACTGCTAAAGCATAATCTGTACTTGAAGTATTTTCAAATAATAAATCAGGCGAATTTGTTCTACTCATATTGCCGTCTTTATCAAAATCAACTACACATTCAATATCTTGACTATTGATCCATCCTACGGATATTGATCCATCTTCATTTTGTGTGTATAAAGGATGATAACTGTTAATACCAAGTTTTCTTAATTGATTATTAATCTTTTCTTCTAAATCCTTGTCTAAAATTACATTATCTGATTCAATTGAAGAAATTTGTTTAAGTTCACCACTTGCAGAAAAGATGTATTCTGTATATATCCCGCTTTTTGAATAAGTAGTTGCAATAATATTTCCGTCTTGGTCTATTTCAAAAAAGCTATTATCTTTATTTTCATCAGAAATTTGTTCTGATATCTTATTTATTACAGATTCATCGGTAATTCCTATTTTTGTAATATCACTTGATTTGACTATAGAGCCGTCTGTTCCTATTGTATATTTTGAAATGTTTCCATCTTTATCAGTAACTTCCGCAGTAATTATTCCGTTAGAAAAATCTTTTAAATATTGAACAGAGTCTTCATCGGAAACAAGGTCTTTCAATGTTTCATTAATTTTATCTTTATAGTCTTCTTCGGAAACCACATCTTCAAGATTTTGAGAACGAACCAACATAAATACAGTACCGCTGGCATATTTTCCAAAAGAATATGTTGTTTTTTGACCGTTGTTATCTGCTTCTATTATGTATTCATTCTTTGTATTGTCGTATCTGTAAGTAATGTTGCCTTCAATATTTTTTGATGAGATAAAATCTGTAATTGTTTTTTGTTCTTCGGCAGTCAAAGTTTTAAAACCAGAGATACTTGAACTTTCATAAGTAAGTAAGTTTCCGTCCTTATCAAACTTAATAGAACCGTTGTTATCTGTTGTAACAGTTATACTTCCGTCATCTTCTTTCTTATATGAGAAAGAATTATCTGTTCCGGCTAATTGTTCTGTTGCATATTTAATATAGAGTGCCGTGTTTCTATCTTTAGATGCATCCATATAATCTGATGAGCCGATATAGTTTCCGTCTTTATCAAATTTATAGGTTATTTCAATGCCTCCATAAGTTCCGACTACAGTATATGTACCGTCTTCGTTTTCTTTATATTCAAGTTTTTCACCTGATTCAACTACACCTTGAAGTGCGGCTTGAACAGTTTCCCTTTTATCGGGGGCTACGCTTTCAATATTTGTAGAACTTACAAGTTTAGCCTCTTTATCATACTTATAAGAATTTTCAACTCCGTTTTTGTCCGTAACGGTAACAACATAATTATCACCGTCCTTTTTATAATTAACGCTTGCCCCGACAGGTATTGGAAGTGTTGCTGCTGTTTCTTTTGCGGCGTTATCTGTTATGATTTCATCCATATCATCAGAAGAGATAAGTTCGCCGTCTTTATTAAACGAATATTTTACAACTTTACCGTCATCGCTTTTTATTGTAGCGGTAATTGTACCGTCGCTAGTTTTTGAATATTCAATGTTTCCTTCTTTACCCTCTGTTTTTGCGTTAACCGCTTCAACGACTTTTGATTCCTGTTCTGTTGTTAATGCAGATAATGAAGAAGAGCGGGTTGAAGCAACTTCACCGTTTCTGTCAAAAGTTGTAACAACTATTGTTCCGTCTGCTCTTTCTGCTCTTTCTTCTTTTACTTCATAATTACCTGAAGAAGTATGAGAATAAGAAACTTTTGAATCATCTGCAAAGTTTTTTGTATATTCTTTTATACTATCTTTGATTTTGCTTTCATAAAGAACATCATCAACATTTTCATAGTCTTTGTCGTTTTCAACACCTAATTTAGGATCTTGTCTTAAAGCTTTTTCCGCAGCGACTTGCTTTTCGGCATTAGCTTTTTCTTCTGCAAGATAATCTGCATTTAATTTATTATATTCTTCCCTTGCTTTTATATAATCATCAAAAGCGGTTTTAACTTCTTCATTACTTTGAGTTTTTTCTTTAATTTGGTTTTCAATTTCAGTAATTTCACCTTGAACAGTTTCAATTGCAGAATCTAAATCAGGAATTAATTTATCATCAATTTCAGATTTTCTGTCTTCTGCATCTTTCTTTTCAGATTCTAAATCTGCTTTTTCTTGTTCTAATTGTGCTATTTGAGCTTGTATAGCAGCTATTTCGGCAGAATTATCATTGCCGTTTTCATCATCACCTGCACTGCTTAATGCTGCAAGTTGACCTTGTAAGTCGCTTATCGCACTGTCTTTTTCACTGATTTGCGTTTCTAAATCAGAAATGGTTACAGTTAATTGGTTGGATTCATCGCTTAGCGTATTTTTTTCATCTTGTTTTTCTTGTATATCCTGATTTTTAATACTTCTATCTTGTTCAAGATTTATAACTTCTTGGTTGTTCTCAAAGTTATCTTTTAATGATTCTTGGTAGTACTCTTCTGCTGCTAACATCTCTTGGCGAGCAGATTCTACCTGTGCATTTTTAGATTGTTCAGTGCTATTGTTATTTTCTTGTGTGTTAGTGTTAGTGGTAGTGGTATTACCTGTATTATTAGTTGTCGGAGTAGTAGATCCGGAATTATAGTTTGTTACATTGCTTCCTCCGCTACTGCTGACATCAGAAACTTCTTCAATTTCTTCAATATCTTTACCAAATAATTTTTCTAATTGAGCTGCCGATAATTTTAGTTCAAGCTCTTCATTCATGAAGTCGCCTTTTTCTTTAACTGACAAAGTTCCATCCTTGTTATCGTCAGCCATTGTTTTTATGTAGTCTAACTTCATAAATTCATCAACAAGACCTTTTAGGTATTCGATACCTTCCGGTGATTCCAAATCAATTCCGTCACTGGGGGCGGAAATTTTAAGTAAGTCATATAATGAAGAAAAATCAATCTTTTCAGCATTTGATTCTTGAGCTTTTAGCTTATTTTGTTTTACTAAAAACTTAAATATGTTATTTTGTATTGCTGAAAATGTTGATTCCATAATTCCTATTCTCCATTTATATTATTTATATCGGAATTTTATAGATTTCCTTAAAAAAAATGTAACAACTATAGAATAATTGTTACATTTCTTAATTATTATTTTAATAAATAGTTTTATTTATCTGTAGGAATTCTCATTGCATAGAATGAACGAATTACAAAGATAATTGCAACTACCAATAAAATTCCTCCGACAGTCGGTGCCAGTTCTCTAAAGTTTTCTGATATTGCAATTTCCATAGCCAATAAACCAAATAAAGTTGTGAATTTAATAATCGGGTTCATTGCTACAGATGAAGTATCTTTAAACGGGTCGCCAACCGTATCACCAACTACGGTTGCGTCATGAAGCGGAGTTCCTTTTTCATTCAAATCAACTTCAACAATTTTCTTTGCGTTATCCCAACATCCGCCTGCATTTGCCATAAATACGGCTTGGAATAAACCGAATATTGCAATACCGATTAGATAGCTTACAAAGAAGGATACAGGATTTAAGTTTCCTGTCATTGGTGCTGATAAACAAGCAAGTGCAAGTGCAAATGCAAATAAAGCTATAAATATATTAAACATACCTTTTTGAGCATATTCCGTACATATTTTTACAACTTCTTTAGAGTTTTCTACGTTTGCTTTTTTATCGTCGCTTTCACCTAATTTAATGTGGTCGGCAATATATTTAACGGCTCTGTATGCACCTGTTGTAACAGCTTGCATAGATGCACCAGAAAACCAATAAATAACCGCACCGCCCATTAATAATCCTAAGATTGTATATGGGTTAAGCAAGTTTAAAATAGCTTCAGGTTCTATACCCAATGTTTCTTTGATTACCAATATTAATGAGAAAATCATTGTTGTAGCTCCAACAACCGCTGTACCGATTAATACAGGTTTTGAAGTTGCTTTGAATGTATTTCCTGCTCCGTCATTTTGTTCTAAGAATTTCTTAGCATTTTCAAAATCAGGCTCAAATCCGAATTCATTTTTGATTTCATCCGAAACATTCGGAATTTCTTCAATTAAAGATAATTCATATACTGATTGAGCATTATCGGTAACAGGTCCATAGCTGTCAACCGCAATAGTAACAGGTCCCATCCCTAAGAAACCGAATGCTACCAAGCCGAATGCGAATACTGACGGATAAATCATTACGTCTAAAATATTCAAACTTTGGAAATAAGCTACTGCCATTAAAGCTACAATAACAGAACCAATCCAAAATCCTGAGAAATTACCTGATACAATACCTGAAAGAATTGTTAAGGAAGCACCGCCTTCTTTTGAAGCAGTAACAACTTCCATTGTGTGTTTTGCTTTCGGGCTTGTGAATACTTTTGTAAATTCAGGAATTAATGCTGCACCTAATGTACCGCAGCTGATAATTATTGATAATGTAAGCCATAAATTATTAGGTAATGCACCAAGTAAATGTTGGCTTACACTGAAAGTCATACAAATTGATAGTACGGAAGTTAACCATACCAAGTTTGTTAAAGGAACTTCAAAATCCATTTCTTTTTTTCTTGCAAAGAATACGTGGTTTGCAATTCCGTTTAACCAGTATGCTACAACTGATGTAACAATCATTAAAAATCTCATAACGAAAATCCAAGTAAGTAATTGGATTTGATATTCAGGGAATACTCCTAATAAGATGAAACTTACTAATGCAACGCCTGTTACGCCGTATGTTTCAAATCCGTCTGCAGTAGGTCCGATTGAGTCGCCTGCATTATCTCCTGTACAGTCAGCAATAACGCCCGGGTTTCTCGGGTCATCTTCTTTAATACCGAACTGAATTTTCATTAAATCAGAACCGATATCGGCAATTTTTGTAAAGATACCACCTGCAACACGAAGAGCAGCTGCACCTAATGATTCACCGATAGCAAAACCGATAAAGCAGTTTCCTGCAAG
>CAVEOW010000039.1:0-8426 GCA_963617295.1 bacterium
CGAGAATAAAAATCACGTTGTTGAGTTATTAAAAGATAAAATCCCCGAAAATATAAAGAAAGCAGTAGTAAATATTACCGCAACAAATCCTTATAAGGTGTGGGATAAAGAAAATTATTGCAGAATTATTGAATATCTCTCAAACGAAAAAAATACGCAAGTTATATTTATTGGGGCACCTTGTGATAAAGAGATTTATGATAATTTAAAATATTTGACAAATTTAAAAAATAAACCTATAAACCTTTGCGGAAAGGTAAACTTAAAAGATAGCCTTGTACTTTTAAGTATGGTTGATTTATTTATAGGCAACGACTCGGGGAATTTACATATGGCTTCATCCGTCGGAACTAAAGTAATTGGGCTATACGGACCTATGCCGTTTGAAAAATGGAGAGCTTTAGGGGATAGAAATATTTTATTAAAGGCAGATTTACCTTGCATTCCCTGCTCATTAAAAGGAACCTGTAAAAGTGATAAAGCCTGCATGAAAGCTATATCTGTTGATGAAGTTAAAGCTGCAGTTGATAAACAGCTGGCAGATTAAGACAATTCCTCTTTTGCCTTGGCTTTTAATTCTTCAATATTATAATCTTTAGGTGGTTTTGCATTTTGTTTAAATCCAAACCCGTATTGAAATGCGGATGGAATTTGAACAACAATTTGCTCATATTCTCCTTTTACAGAGTTTACGCAGTGTTGAACACCGGGTTGTATTACAGCTAAATCGCCTTGTTTTAATTTTAAAAGTTGAGTTTTCCCGTCTTTTACAATGTTCATTACAGCTGACCCGCTTGTAATAAGGTAAAGCTCGGTTTGATATTTATCAGGTAAATCAGGATGGGAGTGAAGAACTTCCCCTTTTCTTAACTCATCAATATCGTAAATTCTATCTTCATCTGCCTGAACCATAGAAACTCCGACACTTGGGGTTTCACCTTTTTTGTTTGCCAATGCGGTTGAGTTTGTAATCCAATTTGTTTCTTCAAGTGTCCAGTTATTCAATTTTTCATTCAAATTATACACAGCTATATCAGAATTTATAAATTTCAAACCGCTAAGATCAAAGCCTGCTGATAATGCTTGGTACCAATTAGAAACTATTTGCTCCAGTTCTTCACCCTCAAAACCTTTATCCGAGAGTTCCATTCTTAATGAGGCTTCATTGTCATAAGATTTTCTCCAATAAATTTGCGATGTATTTTTCTTATTATTGTATAGAATTCCCTTTTTTTTCATCTTGCTGATTGTATCAGATGACAGAGTTCTTACGTCATCTTGCCTTGCAACAGTTGTTTGAATGTGAAGATTTCTTACTAATTTCAAAATCGGTAAGATATATTCAATTTCATCTTTATTTAGTCCTAATATTTCAAGATATGTTGCTGCGTATTCCTGATTGTAGCCCTTTGTAAATCTGTAATATTCGCCTGCTTCTTTCTTCATAAAACCGGATGTACATAATTTATCAAGTAAACTATTCAGAAAATCAATTTGTTTTTGGTCATCTTCAGTTAATTTTTCTTTATTTGCCGTAATATCAGCAAGTAAATTTTCGGAATTATATTTGTTAATTCCGATAGTTTTTAAATAGTCTGCATCTTTCAGCCTATCGGGTAATAATAATTCTGTTTTAAATTCCCCATTAAAAGAATGAGCATTATGCTGCATTATTTCAAAGAATTTATCCTGAATTTTAGGTTTCTCCGATTTATTTGAAAACTTATCATACCAAGGCAGAGTCTTTTTGGTAATTAATACAAAGGGATACCCTTTTTCTGTAGTGATTTTAGCTTTTGTTCCTTTAGAAATCAAGACTCCCGAATTTTCATCCAACGGTATTGTTTTACCGTCAGTTTCAAGTTTTCCTTTTGAATTCTTTGGAAAAATAATTTGAGTATCATGCTTAAATGCAGAAGTCTTTGATAAATATTTGATTGCATCATTACCGTAAATTACTTCTGTCATTGAATCTTTATCTACAATATATGAACCTGTCTTTTCTGCCTTGCAAACAGGAATATTTGTTCCGCTTTTTGTAACTATAAAGGCATTTTTAATTTCGGGAGCATTACCTTTAAAAGCAATCGACATATAATTTGCCCTGATATTTATGCTTTTAAGGTTGTTATTTTTATGAATTTCATTTTGTTTTTCAGCACCAAAATTTTCCGCTTCTTTCTTTTGAGGCAGATTAAAATTGCTAAATGTAGAATATTTTGTATTAATTTGCATAGTCTTATTTATAATAAAAAATTTTTACTGCAAATAATTGACAAAATATTTATTTTTATTGATTATAAGGGCTTTTTCTTTACAATTCCGTTTTGTCTTGGATATTGATTTGGAGTTCTTTTAGTTTTTTGAATTATTAATAATACTCTTTTATTTTCTTCCTCTAACGGTAAAGAATATTCTATTTTTTCAATAATTTTGCCGTTCAAAACTTTAAGTGCATTTTGAGCATTCTTAATTTCATCCTCTGCTTTTAATGATTTATATGCAACAAAATATCCGTTTTCTTTTACATAAGGGAGTGCATACTCTAAAATAAGCCTTAATTCTGCCATTGCTCTTGATGTTACAACATCAAAAGCGTTTTTATTTTCGATCGGCAACTCCTCAACCCTTGAACAAATAGGATGAATGTTCTCTATTTTAAGCTCTTCTTTTGCATATTTTATAAAATTAATTTTTTTTGCAATTGAATCAAGTGCATATACATTTATATTTTCAAAACAAAGAGCAATGGGTAAAGACGGAAAACCGCCACCTGTCCCGATATCCAGCAACTTAATATTATTATTTATTGAAAACCTTTTAAAAAATAAATTTATTGCAACACTGTCAAATATATGTTTTTCAAATAATACTTTTTCATCGTTTTTGCTTATCAAATTAACTTTTGAATTATATTCGAGAAAAAGATTAATGTATTTTGAAAATAATTCTTGTTTATTTTCGACTAAGTCGATATTTAATTTTTGTAACCCTTCTAACATTATCTCTTTTTCTTTATTTCATCTATTAATTTGTCAAACTCTGCCGATCCTAAAAAGGATTTCATTTTATTCATTTTTGTATTGATTTTATTGTTTAATTCTTCTTCCGAGTGCTGAGGAGTCAATGTTTTTGCTAAAATGTATGATTTTAACGCTTTTTTAAATTCGCTGTTCTTTAAATAAAAATCACCGATTTCTATATAAATAGTTATTGCATATCTGATATCGTCAAATCTTTTTGCGGCAGACAGTGCATTTGTCAGCATTGAGTATGTTTTTTCTTTATCCTCATTTTCATACAACCTTGCTAATTTTTGATATGAGTGGAAAAGTCCTTCGTAGTTATTTTGCTTTTTATCAGCTTCAATAGAAAGTTCAAAATACATTTTTGCCGCACTTATATTCTTATTTTCAAGAGAAATTTCAGCCAAATTTGAATATGCGGCAGATAAATAAGTATTTTCTTCGGGAACATTTGATACTTGAATACATCTCAAGTAATATTTCATTGCAAAATCAAGATTATTTGTATCATCTAAAAGCAGTGCATATTTAAAATAGCACTCTGAAAGAAGTTTTACATTATTAATCTTTTCCGCTTCTTTTAAAGCCGTTTGAATATATTTTAATGCTAAATCAGACTTCATATTATTATCTTCAAGTTCGGATAAATCAATATAAACCCTTATGATTGTTTCAGAATTCACACCAAATGGGGAATGAATAATTCTTGAATATACTTCTTTTGCTTTTTCAAACTTGTATGCTTCCGAGTACATTTTTGCCATTTTTAAAAGAACATCATTTGCCATTGACGGCTCTATATTTGTATATAGGAAGTATGCTTTCTCAAACAATTTAGCAGCTTCATCAATGTCTTGAATTTTCCTGAAACAATTTGCCATATACTCATACACAGTTGCTTCTTTGTTCCTGAAATTTTCGTCATCTTTATATGTTAGAGCCTTTTTATAATACAAAATAGCATTTGTGTAGTTAAAAGCATTTTCATAATTTTTTGCAATTTTTACATAGTCATCAAGGCTGTCCGGTATTTGAGTTTCAACATTTGGAGAATTGATAGCCTTGTCAATATCGGTATCGTGTATGTTTGAAATTTCCGCAATCTCTTTTTCCAGGTTATTGTTGATAGAAGAAATATTCAGTAATAGAGAATCCGAATCGGAAAGATTTGAGTTCTTTTTTCTGCGTAGCTTTCCGCTTGTTCTTATTGAGGACGGTCTTTTATTCATCATATCCGTATCAAATCCGGTAGTTTTTGAATAAGTTAAATAATTAAACCCTTGAGTGTCAATTTGTCTTGCTATCTCTGCTTTTTTCAAATCCTCTGTTAATTCTTGAATTTTAGCTTTATGATATGCAATTTCCTGCCTTATGGTTTGTCTTGATAAGAATAAACCTCTTTCAAATGGCTTCAACGGCAATTCTGATTGATAAAGCTCAATAATGTATTCGTGTGCCTTTATTCGTGATTGGGCATTTATTGTTTTTATATATTCCTTTTTAAAGTAATCTTTTACATAAAATTTGCCAAATTTTTCCGCTATAACTTTTTTTTGCAACAGAAAATCAATATCCTCGGGAGTTGCTATTCTTTGAGAGAATAGAAATTCTCCGTCAACACCGTGTCTTATAACTGATAAAAACAGTAATAGTTTTACAAATTTATCAGCGGTTGTTCCTAAAAGTTTTGACAGCAAAAATTCAAGAAAGTTTTGAGTAGATTTTGTATATTCATTGCAGAATAGGGTTAATGACATTCCTAAAATTTGCATAATTAATACAGACAGCTCAAATAAAAGGTAATGTCCTCTCGTAACCTTAAATATATCATCAATTTCATAATTATTACCTGTAATGCCGTTTTGTTTAAGATATTCTTCGGCATCAGCTCTTGTTAAGGAGCTTAGTGCATATTCAACGCAACCTTCCGATGAAATCAAATCATAAGTTTTAAAAGAACGTGAGCAAATAATTATTTTTACTTTTTCAAATTTACTTAAGAAATTAATAAAATCGATTATGTCTTTTTGCGTATCTTTGCTTTTCATATTGATTTCAAAAGAATCAAAAACGAACAACATCGGGGAATTGCAGTATTTTATATAAGAGTTAATTTTTTCAGAGAAAATATTAGTTTCAACCTTTGGCAAAATTATTTTCTTTTCATTGTGATAGATTGAAAAATCCTTAAATAATGATAATAAAACATCATCAGGATTAATAGCTTCCTGATAAGAATTTCTGAAAATTAGAACCTCATCACTTATAAAATCAAGAATAAAATCCGCAACATAAGTTTTCCCTGACCCCATAAACCCGTTAAGAATAAATATATTGTTTTCGGAGGCGGCTAAAAAATTGAATATACTTTTAATTGCATCAATATTATGCTTAAGAATAAAGCTATTGCTCTCTCCTGATATAAAAAATTCCAGAGCAGCTTCATCAACGGCAGCTCCTTCAATCATGGTTTTTAACTTACTTTTTATAAAATTATAGTTCATAATACTTATATTATAATAATTTCCCACATTTTCCAATCTGTTAAACAATGTATTTTAAAAATTTATTATCTATAGAAGAAAAGAACTCCCAATTGAGAGTTCTTTTCTTAATAATTCATTTTTATAATTAAATAATACCTTGAGATTTCATAGCCTTAGCAATTTTTCTGAAAGCTGCAATATTTGCACCTTTTACATAATCTTTCGGGCAACCGTATTCTTCTGAAGCCTCACGACAAAGTCTGAAAATATTTACCATAATAGCTTCAAGTTTTTTATCAACTTCATCAAACGTCCAAAAATATCTCATTGAGTTTTGGCTCATTTCAAGGGCAGATGTTGCTACACCACCTGCATTAGCAGCTTTTGCGGGAGCAAACAACACATTATTTTCCAAGAAATAATTTATAGCGTCAATTGTACAAGGCATATTAGCACCCTCGCCGATAGCAATTGTGCCATTCGCAACTATCAATTTTGCAGTTTCTAAATCAATATCATTTTGAGTTGCACAAGGAAGTAATATATCAGCCTTAATTGTATAAACAGCAGGAACGGAAGAATTATTTTCCATATATTTAGCGTTAGTAACGAAGTTTAAATATTCTTTAATTCTTCCTCTTTTAACTTCTTTTATATCCTTTACAATATCAAGATTTATGCCGTTTTCATCATATATACATCCGTTAGAATCACTCATTGCAATAACTTTTGCACCCATTTGATATGCTTTTTCACAAGCGTATATTGCAACATTACCGCTTCCCGAGATAGTAACGGTTTTTCCTTGCATATCCTTATTATTAGCGTTTAACATTTCTCTCATAAAATAAAGTAAGCCATAACCTGTTGCTTCTTTTCTGGCTAATGAGCCGCTATAATCCAATCCTTTACCAGTTAAAACACCTGCTTCAAAAGCGTTTCTTATTCTTTTAAATTGACCGAATAAAAATCCGATTTCTCTTGACCCCACACCGATATCGCCGGCAGGAACATCAACATATTGACCGATATGACGTTGAAGTTCAGTCATAAAACTTTGGCAAAATCTCATAATTTCATTATCTGATTTACCTTTAGGGTCGAAATCACTGCCGCCTTTTCCTCCTCCAATAGGTAAACAAGTTAAGGCATTTTTAAAAATTTGTTCAAAACCTAAAAATTTCATAATACTTTGATTTACTGTAGGGTGAAATCTTAATCCGCCCTTATATGGACCGAGAACACTGTTAAACTGAACTCTATAACCTCTGTTTACTTGAACTTTGCCGTTGTCGTCAAGCCAAGGTACTCTGAATGTAATTATTCTTTCCGGTTCAACCAATCTTTCCAACAAAGAGAGATTTTTATATTCCTCTTCGTGTTTTAAAATAACAGGCTCAATAGAAGTTAAAACTTCTTTCATAGCTTGAAGGAACTCAGGTTCTTGAGCATTTTTTGCACAAGTTTTTTCAATTACTTCCTTCAAGTATTCAGACTTAAAGTCTGTTTCACTAATACTCATTTATATTACCTCCATATATAATTCGGCTAAGTAGTAATTATAACACATTTTAGTTTTTTATGCACGAAATATATTGTTTAATGCTCTTTTCAATTGATTTTGCAACATTTTTTCTAAATATCTCGTTTTTTAATAACATGTATTCCTCAGGGTTTAAAAAGTACGCTACTTCTACAAGTACAGAAACAGGGTTAGCGGAACGATTCAATGCAAAACTTGATAGTTTTACCCCGTTATCTTTTAAACTCAAGTCATTAACAAGGTTGTTTTTAATGATAGTTGAAAGCATTTTCGCATTTTCATTGTAATAATGAACTTCCGTTCCGTGTTCTATATAAGGATTTTTCCCGTAAGGCAATGAATTACAATGAATACTTACAGAAATAAGCGCATTATTTTTTTTAGCATTATCTACTCTGTCATACAACTTTACTTGAATGTCATCAGTTCTGGAGTAAGAAACATTTGCTCCGGCACTCTGCAACAATTTTATTAAATTATTTGCAATATCAAGATTAATGTCCTTTTCGTAAATACGTTCAGGGCTGACTGTTCCTTTTTCATTTCCGCCATGACCGGCATCAATAAAAATATTTATGCCTTTTAACGGCATATTTAAGTCCTCAATTTTTGGATTTTTTGCAATTTTTACTATAAAAGCATTTTCATCATAATATCCCTCATAACCTAAGATAGGAGATGAAAATTCAAAATCGAAGTAAAAATTTTTATCGTCGGATTTTTTTTCATCAGCACCATATAGCGATAATTTCAGACTTTTATCATTTTGTTTAAATGTATAAAGAACAGGATGGGAAGTATAAAATTTATAATATGTGTATAAATTATCTTCAAAAATTTTATGCTTTTTTACTTTTGCATATATTCTTTTATTAACTTTTACAGGCTCTTCAACATTTGATGAATGTATCCAAAATTCACTCCCGCCTGTTTCTGCTATTTTATAATAATTCCCTAATCTACCCTCTAAATAAAGAACTGTATTTACGGGTAAATCAACAACTCTTTTCCCGCCGGCAGAAGGTTTTTCTCTAACGGTAGCTTTGTCTTTTATAGTTTTGGAGTATAAAATCCCGTCAGTATTCTTTTCATATTTTATGGGTGTTGATGTTGAATTTGATTTTACAACAGGTTTTGGTCTTGTAATGTTATAAGTAACGTTTTCTTTTTGACCGCTTAAATTTTGTTCAAGTTTAATTATATTATTTCCGTATTCTAAAGGTACCATGTGTATAAAAAAACGGTTATCCCAAAGTTTTACGGGAACGGAATTTATTGTCAGAGTTGAATTTTCATCAACATTACCGCTAAAATATGTTTCTTTTGAATTTACGGTAACATTTTTTGCAGACGGATAAACAACGTCAATTT
>CAVEOW010000040.1:0-8424 GCA_963617295.1 bacterium
TTATGCGAACTTTAGTATTGCATTACAGTTTATTAGTGAGGGAAGCTCCGGCTCCGGTTTTGTGAAACTTTTTAAACAAAAATAATAAAATAGCTTATGTACAACATCTTGTTCTATGTGCTATAATTTTGCCATAGATTAGTGGAGAATGTAAATTGGAAGAAGTTTCATCAGATAAATTTGCCAGTGTTATTGCCAGATTGTTAGACGATAAACAGGCTAAAGATATTAAAATTTTAAATATTTCAAACATTTCGGTACTTGCCGATTATTTTGTTATTTGTTCATCAGAAACAAGCACTCACGTCAAGGCATTGACCAATTATGTACGTGAAAAAGTTAAAGAACATTTCGGAAGAATTCCAATCGGCGAAGAAAATGATTTAAAAAATAAATGGAACCTTTTGGACTATGGCGACGTTATAGTTCATGTATTGCAAAAAGAAGAACGTGAAACTTATGCAATCGAAAGATTTTGGAATCACGCTTTTTGTGTTGATGAAGCTGAATGGAAGAAAAATTCGGAAGAATTTTCAATATACGGAAATAATTAACAGAGGTGTAATATGAAGAAAAATTTATTATCGTTTTTATTGTTAAGTGCATTTTTATTTTCAGGTGCTGTTTTTGCTGAGATGTTTGACAACTTAAGAAACATAACTCCGATTCAAAAACAACAATTATCTAACACATACTTTGAATACAAACAAAGAAATAATGATTTAGAAAATAAACTTTCACAATATCAAAGCAAATTAAATCAATTACAAGATGAAAAAGATAAAACACCTACGGATATTTCTTTATTAAGAAGTGCGTATGAAAGAAATATATCTGTTTTAAAATCACAACAAGCACAATTGAAAAAAGAAACAGATGAAAAATATAAATCTATAATGACACTTGAACAATATCAAGAATATCAAGCTCAACAATTACAAACAGATAACGCATTTCAAAACTTTTTAAGAAAATAAGAGGACTTTATGAAAAAGTTATTAGGAATTATTATATTCACATTTTTAGCAATTTTTTCTTTAACGGCAAACTCTGCTTTCGCATTGGTATTTAGCCAAGATGAAGCATTGGATACAATTGACAAACTCGATACAATTGCTAGTGCAGACTTATTTTCAATGGTTAATAAATCAGAACTTATCGGAATTCGTTATGAAAATTTCACTATGCTCACTAAACAGTATCAATCGGAAGTTCTTGGTACTGCAAATTTATTAAGAGATAAGTTGAATAAGATTAACATAATTTTAAATTCAGCCGATTATTCCGATACAGAAAAACAAATGCAATCAAATGCTCTTTATCAGGAAATAAATTTAGCATTAAATACCATTGATACAAGAACAATGAATTATATTTTTGCTTTAAGAGATTATATGCCGTCTATCACTTATCAAAGATATAATAAAAGATTTTCAGAATATTATAACAGCTTTGATATTACAGACACTAAAGTCAATATATATTAATGAACTTTATTAATTATATCTCGTTATAAATAATGAAAGAGGAAACGCAAATGGATAACGAGAAAAAATGTGAAAAATATGAATCGTACTTCATGTTCAAAAATGAAGAGGATTTTAATGCTCATTTAGACGAGTGTCCCGATTGCAGAAGAGAACACGAAAAATGTTTAAAAGTTTCGCAGCTTGTTAAAGAGGTTGCACCGGTTTACCTTGAAAAACAAACAAAAAAGAAAAAAACAGCAGTAAAAAGACTTGCTGCATGTTTTATATTGTTTGTAGGCTTAATTGGTGTTTATACGGGTTTTAGCGTATATGATACAAGTACAAATAATGCAAATGTTGATGATGACTCATATATCTCAACAATGGGGCTTCCGACTGATGAGTACGGATTTTTGGAATTATTGTAGGTAAGGAATAAATTGAAGTCCATAATAGACCAATATAGAAATAATATAAGAAAAATTATTTCCAATATGACAGGTTCTTCCAATGAAGATATAGAACAAGAAGTATATATAAGAACTTGGAAGAATATAGATAAATATAAAGAAGAAGGTAAATTTAAAAGCTGGATTAATACAATTACGGCAAATTTGTGCAGAGATTATTTACGTTCTTCATACTTCAAACATTCACAAAATACTGTTACGGAAGAAGATGATTTAATTCAAATCCGTGATGAAAAGCAGGATATAGAATCAGAATTTATTGCAAAACAAAGACAAAAAAGAATAATTAATGCAATAGACAATCTGAAACCTAAATTTAAAGAAGTAATTATCATGTACGAAATGCAAGATATGAGCTATGAAGAAATCTCAGAAAAAATAAAATGCCCGGTCGGTACTGTTCGTTCAAGATTATTCAATGCAAGAAAAGAATTAAGCATAACTTTAAGTGATTTAATTTAAAGGAGAAAAAATGAAAAGCAAACTTTATATTGCACTACCGGCAATTATAGTTTTAATAAGTGTAAATAGCATCTGCATTGCAGAAACCAAAGGTAACGATTTCCCGCCACCACCGCCTTTCGGACATTTTGATAACGGTGATAATCCGCCGCCTTCTCATGAATTTATGGGTAAACGTCCGTCAAAAGAAGAAATGGAAGCAAAAAAACTTGAATTTGAAAGACGTCTAAACTTAACGGAAGCTCAAAAGAAACAAATAGAAGCTGACAAACAAAAAGACAGAGAAACGATAAAACCAATTATTGATAAAACAAAAACTTTAAAACGAGAGTTACGTGCAATTGACGAGAATACCACGCTTTCTCAACAAGAAAAAGAAGCAAAAGTTCAAAAAATGAAAAGTGAACTTAAAGAATTGCGTATTCAGGCAAATAAATGCAGAAAAGAAAATATGCAGCGTTTTGAAGCTATTTTGACAGATAAACAGAAAGCGGAATTCGCTAAAATTAAAAAAGAACAAAAACAAGAAATGGAAAAAAGACGACTGGAATATGAAAAACAAAAGAGCCTAAAGTAACTCTTTAAACATTTTCGCTATAACAGCTTAAATCGTCTTTAATTTTGTGTCCGATATTTTTAAGTATTTTAAGGTCTTCTTCTGATACACTTTTAAACATTTTCAGTGCAAAATTTTTCACATTATCTCTATTCTCGTCTATAATTTTTTTGCCTGCATTTGTAATGTTTAGCTTATTTACTGACCTGTTATTTTTCTTCGATAATTTTATTTTTATCAATCCGTTATTTTCAAGAACATTCACAATCCGCTTTGTATTTGATTTATCTTTCAATAGCAGCTCGGATAGTTCCTGTTGACAAATTCCGTCATTACAATATATAGCGTCAAGTACCATAAATTGTTCTGCCGTTATACCTAAATTCAACCCGTTTAAATACTGAATTAAAATAGATTTTATACTTTTTATAATTCTGTCTGTTTCAAAAATTACAGTCTGTGTATAATGTTGTTCAATAATCTTTTCCATTGTGATATCCCTAATTGACATTATATTCCGCTGGTGTTATTATGTCAATCGATTGACATGTCAACTGTATAAAGTTATAATTTTAATAAACGGATTTTTATGAAAAAGATTATAATAACGCTATTTATAATAAGTTTAACTTTTAATACGCAATTGGCTTTTGCGAAGAAAGTTAAAACCGATAAAGTTAATTCTCAAGAAGTTCAAACTGCCGAGGTTGTAAAAACAGGCATGGATTTTGCTACCGCTTACGAGCTTATGATGTTGAATAATAATGAAATTAAGGCGGTGCTTGAAGAAATTGAACAAAAAAAGTATGAAAAAAGGGCTGCAGTTGGAGAGTATTTGCCTAAAATCGGAGTTAATGCAACGACTGTTCATTTTGACAAAAGTGTAGATGTCGGTATTCCGCCTATAATGGGAATGCAGCTTCCTGCTATGACATTGCAGGATAAAAACCTTACAACACTAGGTTTTGGTGCTACTTGGAATATCTTTACTGGCGGTAGAATTATTGCTTATAACTCTGCTGCAAGGGCAAAACTTGAAAGTTCTAACTTAAAATACAAAAGTGTAACAAACAAATTGACAACCGAACTCGTAAAACGTTATTACGGTTTAAGATTGGCTCAGGATGTTGTTTCTGTCAGAAAACAAGTTTTAGGTACAACAAAAAAGCATTTGGATGATGCAATAATGTTGGAAGAGGTCGGAATAATTGCAAAATCCGAAAGATTACATGCCGATGTTGCATACAGTCAAGCATTATGCGACTATAACTCCGCTCTTCGTGATGAAGAAATTGTTGAAGAGGGTTTAAAAAATCTGATAAAAGCTGATGATGTTAATTTAAGTGATGTAAAAGTTCAAATTTTATCATCGTTATTCTTGTATGATAAAGAACTTGACAGTTTGTCGGCATATAAAGAAAAAGCTATTGCAAATAATCCCGATTTTAAGCAAACAGAAGTAAAAAAACAGCTCGCAAAAGCAAATTACAGAGCAAAAGCGGCAGAGTATTCACCTGTTTTATCCGTATTTTCTTATGATATAGCTGCAAGTAATAATTTATCGCACCAAGTACCTAAGTTTGGAGTTGGGGCAGGAGTTAACTTTACGTTGTTTGACGGGTTAAGCAGATATAACAACTTACAAGCTGCAAAACACTTAAAAGAACAAGTTAAATATGAAACGTTATCCGCAAAGAATAATATTGAAACTCTGGTAACAAAAACATATAACGAACTTTTAAAATATAAAGAACAATATGACAGCACAAATAAATCAATTGAGAGTGCGGAAGAAGCATTAAGAACAGCTGAACTTGCGTTCAGAGAGGGTGTTGGAACATCACTTTCCGTTACTGACGCACAAAGTGCATTGTCTGCAATAAAAATAAAAAGACTGAATGCACTTTATAATTATGATGTGGCATTTGCAACTCTGTTAAGTACGCAAGGCAATGCGGAAGAAATATCGGAATATATAAAAAATTCGACAGAAGAAAGTTTATAAATAAAGAGGCGTGATGATGAATAAACGTAATATAATAATTATTTTAACTATTATGCTGGCAGCAGGAATAGGTTTTGCGATAAAATACAATTCACAAATGATTATACAAGGTGAAGTTGACACAAAAACAGTTGATTTATCATCAAAAATTGCAGGAAGAACAGAAAAAATCAATGTAGTAAAAGGTGATTATGTAAATAAAGATGATGTGTTGATTATACTTGATACGCCTGAAATCAAAGCAAAAGTAATGCAATCGGAAGCAGCTTTAGATATGGCGGAAGCTAAAAATCTTGAAGTTAAAAACGGTGCGAGAGAAGAAGAAAAAGCAATGGCATTAAATGCATATAACCAAGCCCAAGCCAATCTTGAACTTGCACAAAAAACATATACGAGAATGAAACGTTTAAATCAAGAGGGTGTTATCTCTAACCAAAAGTTTGACGAGGTATCAATGCAATATCAAAGTGCTCAAAAAACAGTTTCTATTGCAAAAGAAAAGTATCAAATGTATAAAAACGGTGCAAGATACGAGGATAAATTATTAGCGGAAGCGAATGTGAAAAAAGCACAGGGCTTAACACAAGAAGTCAATTCATATTTAAGCGAAAACAAAATAAAAACACCGATTTCAGGTCAGGTAACCGAAATTTATGTTGAAGAGGGTGAGCTTGTCGGAGCAGGGTATCCTATTGTTTCAATAACTGATGTTGATGACAATTGGGTTGTTTTTAATTTGAGAGAAGATTTACTTTCAAAAATAAAAATGGGTTCTGTTTTTGAAGTGAAAGTTCCGGCGTTAGGCAATAAAGTTATTCCTGTACAAGTTAATTATATTTCAGCAATGGGCAATTTCTCAACTTGGAGAGCAACCAAAACAAGAGGGGATTTTGATATGAAAACATTTGAAGTTCATGCAAAACCTCTTGATAAAGTTGACGGACTAATTGCAGGCATGAGTGTTATTACGGATTGGAACAAAATTAAATAAGATTATTATGGGTGCTTTTGTTGAAATAATTAAAAGAGAACTAAAAAGATTAAAAGATGAAAAATTCTTGCTTTTAATTATGATAATATTGCCGTTTTTAGCCTCGATTGTTTTATTTCAAACGTTTTCAAAAGGCAGTGCTACAGATTTACCGATTGCAATCTTAGATTATGACAACAGTGATATTTCAAGAAAACTGGTGAGGATGATTGATTCAACACCGTCAGTTCGTGTGGAATATAAACTTAATGATACGCAAATGGCTTATAATCTTGTTCAGCAGGGTGATATTTATGCATTTTTAGTAATCCCGAGAAATTTTAAACGTGATATCTCAAGAAATTTAACTCCGAATTTAGCTTATTACTACAATAATCAAACAATATTAATCGGCGGAATACTTACAAAGGATGTGCAAAGTGCGGTTTTGACATTTTCGGGAGAAGTAAACGCTTCATTAAGAATGAAAAAAGGAATGCCAAAGGAAGCGGTAAAGCAGAAAATTAATATAATCAGAATTGATGAACGTTTAAAAGGTAATCCTTATATGAATTACTCTTATTTTCTTTCTTTTGCTGGTGTTGCTCATACGTTTCAGGTATTTATATTATTTTTTGCAATATGGGCAGTAGGCAGAGAATTTAGAGAGGGTACGTTTAAAGAATGGCTTAGGATTGCTGATAATTCAATAATTAAAGCCGTATTTTCAAAACTTACTTTTTATACAATATATTTTCTGTTTGCAATGCTGTTTATGTATGCGGTTTATTACTTCGTATATAAAGCACCGTTTGAGGGTAATATCTTTGCATTAACTCTTTCAACGCTTTTGTTTATATTAGCGTACGAGTTTGTGGGTGTACTTTTTGTTTCGATTTTATCAAATTTACGTTTTTCAATGAGCTGCGGAGCTTTTATGGCTTCTATGGGATTCTCAATGGCAGGCATGACGTATCCTGTTATTGCAATGCCTTGGTTCGGTAAATTTTATAGTGCATTACTGCCGATAAGACCTTATGTTAAGGTCTTAATTGACCAATCTTTAAGAGGATTTGCTCCAAAATATGATTGTATTTATATGATTTGGCTTATGGGCTTTATTTGTCTGGGAATGCTATTTTTACCGTTATTAAAAAAGCACGGAATGGATGAAGAATTATGGTATCAAATTTAAAAAATATATTTAATATATTTTTAAGTGAATTAAAACTTGTATTAAAAGATAAAGGTACAATTTTAATTATGGTTGGCGGAGTTTTTCTCTACAGTATTTTTTATATGATTCCATTTTCTACTCACGTATTAAGAGAGGTTCCGATAGGTGTTATAGATAATGACAACTCCTCTTTGTCGAGGGAATTTGTCAGAAATATTGATTCAAACGAGTTTATTAAAGTTTCCGATAAATATTCAAACATTATTGAGGCAAAAGAAGATTATTACGGTAATAAAATTCAAGCATTTGTCCTTATTCCGCAAGGATTTGAAAAAGATATTAAAAGCGGAAAACACACTTATATAACCTCTTATGAAGATAGCTCATTTATCATAATATATAAACAGGTAGCTTCGGGGATTACGCAAACTGCACTTGAAACAGGTGCAAAAATTGAAATTGCAAGTTTAATGAAGCAAGGAGTAAACAAAAATCAAGCAATAAGAGTAAAATCACCTGTTAATTTTGTTCAAAATCCGCTTTTTAACCCTGCAGGGAGCTACCAAAATTATATTTATCCGTTGATTTTAATTTTAATATTGCAGCAGACAATGCTTGTTGGGGTTGGAATGCTTGCAGGTACTATAAGTGAGCGTATGTCGGGAACAAAATATCGCAATGAAAAAGGTGAACTGCTGGAAGTAAAACAGACTAAAGTAAACGAATACAGTAATAATCCGATAGAAATTGTTATAGGGAAGAGTCTTGCTTATACAAGTTTATATTTAGTATATTCAATTTTTTACTTTTTAGTTTTTCCGTTATTCTTAGTCTATAACTCAAGTCATAATATTATTGTTTTACTGCTTTTCTTGGTACCGTTTTTATTCTCGACGGCTTGTTTGGGTCAAACTATTGGCGGTATTTGCAGAAAAAGAGAATATTCAATGTTTATTCTTGTATTTTCATCTGTTCCGCTTATCTTTTTACCGGGGTTTATTTGGACTAAGGAAGCTATTCCGACACTGTTAATAGTATTTTCAAAATTCATGCCGGTAACATCAGCAATTGACGGTTTAGTCAGAATAAATCAGATGGGAGCAACCTTTATGCAAGTGCAAAAATCTTTTTGGCTGCTTGTTGCTCTTGGTATTTTGTACTTCATAACAGCCTGCTGTGTAGTAAGAAAATATACAGAGAAATAACATTTTTGCTTAAACATGGTATGTCTTGTGTAAAGAAATTTTAAAGTGTCAAATTTCTTTTTATGACAGGATTTCCCTAAAATCAGGATTGCGGAGTTGTCGTTTGGGAG
>CAVEOW010000041.1:0-8360 GCA_963617295.1 bacterium
TCTTAACATATCTCCCGACATAAAAGACAGAACATACAATCTTCTAAAATGGTCATAAATAAATAAGTAAATAACATAATCAGGCTCGGGAACAGTTTTATAAAATTCTTCATCACTGACCTGTTTTAACATGTGCTGAACACCCCACGCAGTAGAAGCACGATTATATACAGGACGATGAGTAAATTGTGATAATTTGTATGAAAAAGTGTCTTTATCATCAAGCATAAAACCATAAGCAAATGAACATCCGAATATTACGACAGGTTTCTTTTTACAGTTTAATCCTACAGGTTTTCTTACATATTTGTTGTTATCATCAAAAAACATATTTAAGTTTATTTGAGGAGGCTTTATCTCAGGATGAAATTTAATCTTCCCAAATGTCATATAATATACATCTTTTTGGTTTTCAAGCCTTTTATTTTCGCATTGCCAAATAATAACTTCTGCTAAAAATATAAGAAAACAAAATATTAAGAAGTTTGAAACTATGATTAGACAAAATTTTTTCATACCTAAATGATATAGTTTTTAGAATTTTTTATCAATCAAATTAATACTATTCTTAAAAATAACCTTGTTGAAGATAAGCATATTTCTACAATTAATGTTATAATTAAAGCTGCATAAAAAAAGGAGAATTATATGAGCATGTTTTGTTTTCAGTGTGAGCAGACAGCACAAGGAAAAGGTTGTACGGTCGCAGGAGTTTGCGGAAAACAAGCCGATACTGCCAATTTACAAGATGAACTTACAAGTTCCGTTATAAAGTTTGCAAATTGTGTAAAAGAAAACGACGAGAACACACAATTGATAATTGAAGCGTTGTTTACAACCGTCACCAATGTTAATTTTGATAATAAATCAATTAAAGAATTAACCGAAAAAATCAGACAAAAAACTGATTGTGATTTTTCGTTTAACATTGCTTCCGTGTGGAATTGTGAAGAAAACATCAGAAGTTTAAAATCACTAATTTTATTCGGTTTAAAAGGTATGGCAGCGTACGCACATCACGCAAGAATTTTAGGCTATAAAAATCATGAGGTTGATAATTTTTTCTATGAGGCACTTCAAGCTATATCAAAAGATTTATCTATAGATGAGTTAACAAGTCTTGTATTAAAAACAGGTGAAATAAATTTAAAATGTATGGAGCTGCTTGATAAAGCGAATACTGAAACTTATGGAAACCCCAAACCCGTAAAAGTTACAACAAACATAGAAAAAGGACCGTTTATAGTTGTAACGGGTCACGACCTTCACGATTTAGCTTTACTCTTGGAACAAACAAAAGATAAAGGAATAAATATTTATACCCACGGAGAAATGTTGCCTTGTCATGCATACCCTAAACTAAAAAAATATCCTCACTTAAAAGGAAATTTTGGAACAGCTTGGCAAAATCAACAAAAAGAATTTGATAATCTGCCTGCACCGATTTTATTTACAACAAACTGCATAATGCCTGTTAAGGACAGTTATAAAGACAGAGTATTTACAACTTCTGTTGTTGAATTTTCTGAGTGTATTCATATCTGCGAAGACAAAGATTTTACTCCTTTAATAGAAAAATCGCTTGAACTTGGCGGATATAAGGAAGATAAAAAAATGGCAGGTATTAACGGCGGAGATGTTTTAACTGTCGGATTCGGGCATGATTATGTTATGTCAGTTGCAGCTAATGTTATTGAGTCAATTAAAAAGGGAAATATAAAACATATCTTTTTAGTAGGCGGTTGTGACGGAGCAAAACCCGGAAGAAATTATTATACGGAATTTGTAAAAAGCACGCCTAAAGATACGCTGGTTTTAACACTCGCTTGCGGAAAATATCGTTTTAATGATATTGATTTAGGGAAAATAGACGGGATTCCGAGATTACTGGATATGGGACAGTGTAATGACGCATATTCCGCAATCAAAGTTGCAAGTGAATTAGCAAAAGCATTCAATTGTAGTGTGAACGAGCTTCCGCTTTCATTTGTTTTATCTTGGTATGAACAAAAAGCGGTTTGTATATTGCTAACTCTCTTATATTTAGGAATTGAAAATATTCGCTTAGGTCCAAGCCTGCCTGCATTTGTATCACCGAATATTTTAAATTTCTTGGTTGAAAAATTCAAAATAAAACCAATTTCAACCGTAGAAAATGATTTAAAAGAACTTTTAAACTAAACTTGCTTTAGATTTTCTGCTCTTAGAATACTATCAACTATTTTTATATGTTGCGTTTTTGTGAAACTTTTTAAAAGGTTTCACAAAAACGGAGCAGGAGATTCCCTCACTAATAAATTGTAATGTAATACTAAAGCTCAGAAAATGCTCACTTGCTGTTGTATTGCATAACATTTATTGTTCGTTCCGCTATGGTTGCAACCGTAAATGAGGTATTACCAATAATAAAACATACAAAAATACCGCTTAATTAAAAGCGGTATTTCTGTATATATCTTACAAATTACACTGTAGTTAACTTTGAGCTGTTTTCAAGTTTTAAAGTTTCAGTTGTAATGTCGCAAACACTTGCCGGTCCAAAGTATTGAATTGAACCGGGGAAAATGTATCTGTCTTCAAGTGCCCATTTTTCTCTGTGTTCTTCTAATGCTTTGAATACAGGTCCGTTTAATTCAACCAATGCTTTTTTAATTACAGGTTTATATTGTCCGTGACGTTTTTCCATATTCATCATCATTGTTAACGGAACACCGCCTGCAACCCATTCGGAAGCCGGAGCTGAAAGGTTTTTAACTGATGATAAATAACCTGTTAAGCCGAACTTCATTAAGGCAAATGCATTGAAACCTAATGAATAACAATAATCAGCATCAAAGTTAGATGGGAATGCACATCTGCCTTCATAACCGAAGAAGTGGCATTGAGCTGAGAATTTACCGTTATATTTACCTTCTTTTCTCATTTCTTCTAATTTTTTGCTAACCATTTCAATTAACAATTTTTCTGTTTCAATTTTTGAAACTTGAACGTTACCGTGAGGATCTCTATCCATTAACAATTGTTGTTTAATCATTGTAGGCAATGAAGTATAAACTGCTGCATTTTCAGCACTCAATTTAGATTTAATAATGCTGAATTTTGTATTTTCATCAGCTGTTTTGTATGCTTCATCATTTTCTAAAACTGCTAAAACATCATTTAAGTTAGCAATCATTGATTTAATTTCAGGAATAAATTCGATTAAACCTTCAGGAATTAAAGCAATACCGAAGTTTTTACCCATTTCAGCTCTTTTTGCAATAATACCTGCCATATAATCAACGATTTGTTTTAATGACATTTTTCTTTCTTCAACTTCTTCTGAAATCAAAGTAATATTAGGTTGAGTTTGAAGAGCAACTTCAAGACCAACGTGAGTAGCACTTCTACCCATTAATTTTACAAAGTGCCAATATTTTTTAGCAGAGTTTGCATCTCTTAAAATGTTACCGATTAATTCAGCATAAGTTTTTGTAGCTGTATCAAAACCGAAAGAAATTTCTATTTGATCATTCTTTAAGTCGCCGTCAATTGTTTTCGGACATCCGATAACTTGAATGCCTGTATTGTTTTTTACAAACCATTCAGCTAATAAAGCTGCATTAGTGTTTGAGTCATCGCCACCGATGATTACAACACCCGTAATACCTAAGTTTTTGCAAACATTTAAAGATTTTTGGAATTGTTCTTCTGTTTCAAGTTTTGTTCTTCCCGAACCGATGATATCAAATCCGCCTGTATTTCTGTAAGCATTAATTATTTCATCAGTAAATTCAATATATTTACCTTCAATAATACCGCTCGGGCCGCCTAAGAAACCATATAATTTGTTTTCAGGATTAGCTTGTTTTAAAGCATCATATAAACCTGCAATAACGTTATGTCCGCCGGGAGCTTGTCCGCCTGATAAAATAACGCCTATATTTCTTTTTTCGCAAGGAGTGCTTTGATTAGATGTTTTAAAAGTAACTACAGGTTTTCCGTAAGTATTTTTAAAAAGTTCTTTAATTTGTTCTGCGTCTTTAACACATTCTGTTTTAGAGCCTTCAACCATTGTTAAGTTATTAATTCCGCCTGCTAAAGAGCTCGGAAGTTTCGGTTGATACTTTAATCTTTCAATTTGAAGTGAAGAAAGTTTTTTCATGTATTACTCCGTTCTTTTTGTACTGTTTACAATAAAATTGTAACACAAAATAACAAGATACAAATTAAAACTCGCTTTACGTTTTATTATTACCTTAATTCAACAATTTTTATATTTTGCTTTAATGTTTCAATTATTTCCTCAAATTCGGCATTAGAATAAGTTTTTTCATTGGCTAAATTTTCATCTTGAATTTTTGTTTTAGCTTCAAATTTTTGAAGATAATATCTTGGAGCATTTTTGATAAGTTCGCCGATTTCTTTGAAATCTTCATACCCGAGTTGGGATTTCATTACGGTAGTTCTAAATTCAAAATCTATATCAGAGTTAAAAAGCAGATTTATGCTTTTTTGAATTTTTGATGTATCAACATTTACGCATACAACTTCTTTATACTTTGATAAAGGAGCTTTTATATCCATAGCAACATAGTCAATCAAATGCAAGTTCAACAGTTTTTCCAAAACTTGCGGATTGGAGCCGTTTGTATCAAGTTTAACAAGGTATCCCTGTTCTTTAACAGCCTTTATAAACGGAATTAAATCTTTTTGCAAAGTAGGTTCTCCGCCCGTAATTACAACTCCGTCTAAAATCCCTTTTCTTTTTTTTAAGAACTCAAAGAAGACATCCGCAGAACAGATGTCTTTCTTTGAATTTACTTCTAATAAATCCGGATTATGACAGTATCCGCACCTAAAGTTGCAACCTTGAGTGAATACTATCGCACATACTTTATCGGGATAATCCAGTAAAGAAGTTTTTTTTAATCCTGCTATTACGAATTGCATTCGCACGCAATCTTATCTAAATCGAAAGTTTTTCTTACCGCAAATTCTGCACGTTTACCTTTGTTCCATTGTTGAACAGGTCTTATATAACCTACGATTCTTGAATAAATTTCGCAATCACTTCCGCATTCGGGACAAATAGCGTGTTCACCTTTTATGTATCCGTGATTTTCACAAATACTGAACGTTGGTGAGAATGTGAAGTAAGGAAGTTTATAGTTTGTACATACTTTCTTTACAAGATTTTTCAGTGTCGTTGTGTTTGATAATCTTTCACCTGCGAAGATGTGTACAACAGTTCCTCCTGTATATTTTGTTTGAAGTTCATCTTGTAAATCCAATAATTCAAAGATATCGTCCGTATAAGTAACAGGAAGGTGTGTTGAATTTGAATAGTATGGATCTGCACCTTGTTGGTATGCATCTTCATTAGCACAAATGATATTCGACATATTACTCTTATCAAGTTTTGCTAATCTGTAGCTTGTACCCTCGGCAGGAGTAGCTTCTAAGTTATAATTGTTACCTGTTGACATTTGATATTCTTTAATTTTATCTCTCATAAAGTCCATAACACCAAGAGCAAACATTTGACCCTCTTCGGTTTCAAGCCCTTTTCCAAACAAGTTCATGCACGCTTCATTCATACCGATTAAGCCAATGGTTGAGAAGTGGTTTTTCCAATATACGTTAAATCTTGCTTTAATATCTCTTAAGTAGAATTTTGTATAAGGATATAAACCTGCATCTGTTAATTTTTCAAGTAATTTTCTCTTTATTTCCAATGAATTTTTAGCAATTTCCATTCTTTCTTCCAATAAAGTTAAGAATTCGTTTTTATCTTTTGCTAAATATGCAATTCTCGGTAAATTCATTGTAACAACACCGATAGAACCTGTTAACGGGTTAGAACCGAATAAACCGCCGCCTCTGTAAGAAAGCTCTCTGTTATCAATTCTCAATCTGCAGCACATAGAACGAGCATCTTCCGGATTCATATCCGAATTAATAAAGTTAGAGAAGTAAGGAATTCCGTATTTTGCACTCATCTCCCATAAACCTGCAATATTAGGATTATCCCAATCAAAATCTTTAGTAATATTATAAGTCGGTATCGGGAATGTAAACACCCTGCCTAAGCTGTCGCCTTCCATCATTACTTCAAAGAATGCTTTGTTTATCATATCCATTTCGTTTTGGAAATCAGAATATGTTTCTTCCATATATTCTCCGCCTACAATAACCGGTTGATCGGCATAATAAGACGGTACGGTTAAATCCATTGTTACATTTGAAAATGGAGTTTGGAAACCAACTCTGGTCGGAACATTCATATTAAATACAAATTCTTGCAAGCATTGTTTTACTTGTTCATAGTTTAATTTGTCATATCTTACAAACGGTGCAAGTAATGTATCAAAGTTAGAGAATGCTTGAGCTCCTGCACTTTCACCTTGCATTGTATATAAGAAGTTTACCATTTGCCCTAAAGCTGTCCTAAAGTGTCTTGGCGGTTTACTTGAAACTTTCCCTTTAACACCTTTAAAACCTTCCATTAATAAATCTTTTAAATCCCAGCCTACACAGTAAACAGAAATAATATTTAAGTCGTGGATATGGATATCACCGCTTAAGTGGGCATTTTTTATTTCTTCCGGGTATATTTTATTTAACCAGTAGTTCTTACTTACATTTGAAGCAATGTAGTTATTTAAACCTTGGATAGAATATGCCATGTTAGAATTTTCATTAACTTGCCAATCCAATTGTTTCAAATAATCATCAACCATATCGTTATTTAAAGTAGCAGCAAAATCTCTGATTCTGGCTCTTTGTTCACGGTATAAGATGTACGCTTTAGCTGTTGCCGTATAACCGAAAGAATATAATGCCAATTCAACAGCATCTTGAACTTCTTCTACAGTAGGTGCTTTTAAATTAGATTCTTTTTTATTCGCAACTTCTTGAGCCATTAAAACAACTTTTTTAGTTACCTTTGCAACTTCGGATTCCGAAAATTCTTTAGTTACTTTTGCGGCTTTAATAATAGCGTTTTCGATTTTATTCGCATCAAACGCTACGATGGATCCGTCCCTTTTTACAATCCTATCCATAATATCTCCTTCTAAGTATTTTCCCCAAATTTTAAACTACCTGTTCGGCATGTTTTCATTTAAGTGTGTTTTTTTATCATAACATTTTTTTTGTGTTTGTAAATATATAATGATGATATATTTGTAATTTTTTTTCAAAATATAACTAAAATTCAAGTATAAATTGATAAAAGATATCAATTTTATTTTTAGCATGATGTTACAAAATTTTATATTTTGGAATGTCAAATTTTAATGTTTCTTCACAAACCTTTGAAAACCCTATTTTATAAAGGTTTTCAAAACTCAATAAAAAATAATGATAAAAATTTAAAAATTAATGATATTTTATTTTTAAAATACAAAACTTTTAAAAGACGGCACATAACCGTCTTTTAAAAATATACTATCCGTTATTACGAGATTAAGAACTTACCGTTTTCATAGATAAGGACATCATCAGCGTATATTTGACCGCCGTTCTTCATGTTCTTAATTAAGTCCCAATGCAAGCCTGAAACGTTCTTTCCGCCCGTGTCAGGATATGAAGCACCAACTGCCATGTGAATAGACCCGCCGATTTTTTCATCAAACAAAATGTTACCCGTTACATCCTGAATGTTTTCATTTGTACCGATAGCAATTTCTCCGACAAACCTTGAACCCTCGTCCATATCAAACATATTATTCAAAAATTCTTCACCTTTTTCGGCTTTAGCTTCAACTACTTTGCCGTTTACCAATGTAAGAAGAACTTTTTGAGCCTCATTCCCTCTGTATATTTGAGGAAAATCAAAATAAATTTGACCGTTTGCACTATCTTCAACAGGAGAAGTATAAACTTCACCATCGGGGAAGTTGCACTCTCCGGCACAACTTTTCCAAATTCTGCCTGCAACATTGAACGTAATATCTGTTTTTTCACCAACAACACGCAATTTAGATTTTGTATTGAGATATTCAGCTATTTTTTGTTGTTTTTCGCCAATTTCAATCCATTTTTCAACAGGATTATCAAGGTACAAATAACAAGCCTTTGTTAAAAACTCGGTATAATCATCCAATGACATGTTTGCTTCTTGAGCTAAAGCGTTTGTCGGGAAATCTGCAATGACCCATTTAAGTTCACCGTCTGCTGCTCTTTTTAGCATTTTTGCCGATAAACTTTTCATTACGCTTGAACGCTTTGCTAATTTCTTTGAATCAAATCTTGCCATACCCTTTACATTAACGGGAGCTCCGATTGAAATAAGATTTTTAGCTTCTTCATACTCAAGTTTTGTCATCGGGTCTATATATTCAAGTTGTTCATCACTTGCATTCTTTATATAGACT
>CAVEOW010000042.1:0-647 GCA_963617295.1 bacterium
GTTTGTTTTTCAGGCGGTTATGAAACCGCTACAATTCCCGCTCAAAATGTATTGGGGTATGATGCTCAATTCTCAAATATATTACATTTTAAAGACGGGCAAATGACAGGTTTGGTCGGCGGAGAAATGATGTTTGGTGATTCAAAGGGTAAAATGCTAAAAAGATTGCAATCTCTTCTTAACATCGGTGAAGAAGATACCATTACAGTTGGTGACGGAGCGAATGATTTAAGTATGTTCAAATATGCAAAAACAAAAGTTGCATTCTGTGCAAAACCTGTTGTTCGTGAAAATGCAAATATTATTATAAATAACAAAGATTTAACGGAAATTTTAAATAACTTATAACATTTGTATTTATTTTAAAATAAGTTTAAAATTTATAATATGCAGCAAGATGTCAATTTTAAGAATATTTTAATCGGTACTATAATTTCAATTATAGTAATAGTCTGCTTTGAATTATTCAGACCTTATGAAATTATTGATTTGAGCTTTATTGAGGATATTTTTAAGGACATAAAACAATCTCAAACCATTTCCCCTGAACGCTTATATATAAACGTTTGGCGAATTGCAAAAAACGAATACGTTGATAAAACAATGAACGGTCAAGATTGGCAAAGATGGCGTAACAGATATAACGG